>JAYWBY010000592.1:0-9780 GCA_043781115.1 Pseudomonadota bacterium | reverse complement strand
CGTTGTCCTTCGTCGGCTGGCCTTGGAAGGTGCTCTTGACGTTCATGTCTCTTTGAAATTGGAAGCAGTCGTCGTCGACCGTCCAGAGCGCGTTGCTGAAGTTCATCACGCACGGACCGCCTTTGCGAGTTTGCAATCCGGAGAGCGAACGTTGCTCGAACTCGAAAACACCGTTAGTGCCGTCGCCCATGTCGATGGTCGCCGAAGCCACGAGGTCGAGCGCGACGTTGAAGATCTGCTGCACGCGCTCTTCTGATTTGCATTCGTCGAGGAAGTTCACCTTGATGGCGCTGATCGGCTTGCCGTCCAAGTCTGCGAGGCTGTCGTTGGTGCAGCCGAACCAGAAGAGCAGCTTTAGCTCGGCCTTTGACACCGTCACGGTCGCGTCGTCCGACAACTTGCCAAGGCAGTCCTTGACGTCGACGGTTTCCGAGATCTTGACGTTAGCCTTGTCGGCCGACGCCGTCAGGGCGTTCACCTTATCGGTAAAGCATTTGCCGGACGCGTCTTCGTCGGAGGAGTCGTCCGTACCGCCGATGCCGTCGGTAGCCCGCAAAGACGCGCCGTTGCTGTTGAGCTGATTGGTGATGCTGGTCGAGTCGACGACGTTGGTGGTGCCGGCGTCGAGTTCGGTCGTCTCGAAGAGCGAATTCGGAGCTTTGACCTTGTCCTTCTCCTTGTCTTTTTGACAGCTGGAAAGGCCAAGTCCACACGTCAGGAACGTCAGGGCGATGACGGATTTCATGCCGAGCCTCACTCATTCAATGCGTCGATGAAAAATTCGGAACGTTAGAAAAGTATAGAGGAAAGGCTCGCGCAAAACCAAACACCGATAATTAGGCGAAGCGCTAAAGAGTCACCTTTTTCTCCAGCCTTTCCGGCGGTAACGGGCCCCAGCAATAAAGATGCTAACATTAAGGAAGGCAACCAGTGGCTCAAGGCGACCCGCGGCGTGGCAGCTCCGGCTTCTGAAATCTACCTATCAACGAGCCGCTTCGGAGCCCTGGATGGGCTGAGGTGCCTGAGCATTCTCGCGGTCATTTGGCACCACACGGGCGGCCGCGCCTTTCCGGACTCGACCTTCCTCCAGCGCGGTGGCTACGGAGTCTGGCTCTTCTTCGTCGTCAGCGGTTTCCTGATCACGACTCTCCTCAAGCGCGAAAAGCGGCGGCGCGGCCACATTTCCCTGAAGAAATTCATGGCGCGCCGGGCCCTACGCATTTTTCCGCTGTACTACACCGTGCTCGCCGTCTATTGCGGGCTGGTATTTGTCCTTGAACGCGACTCCGTCGCCGGCCAAGGGTTCTTTCAAAATCTGAAGTATTTCCTCACATATTCGTCGAATTGGTTCGTTCCTCTCGACGACGGTCGGATCATTTTCTACTTCGCCTGGTCCTTGGCGACCGAAGAACAGTTTTACCTAGTTTGGCCGTGGGCCGAAAAGCTCCTGCACCCCGGCTTTGCCACGGCCCTGATTCTCGCCCTCGTTGCCTTGGCTTTCGCCTTCGACCAAGCCCCGTTCGCCGCGGTCGGTTGCGGAGTTATCTTGGCACATGGTCTGGATGATCCTCGCTCATTTTCGGCTTTGGCGAAGGTCATCGGCGGCCGCTTCGCCTGCCTGGCGTTCCTAGCTTTGGTCGTCGCTTTGACCGCATGGGAACCCTCCCCCGCCGTCGCCATCATCGCCGCCATGACGCTGCTCGTGGGCGCCTGCACGCTTCGCGAGGACTCGGCCCTTGCTCCCTTTCTCGAGGTGAAACCGTTCGTTCAAGTCGGCCAAGTCAGCTACGGCATGTACCTCTTGCACATGTTGGCCTATAACGTCGTGCGGAAGGGACTCGCGATGGCGGGGTACTCGATTCCGGTCGGAGAATTCGCGCTGACGACCTTGGTAACCTACGGAGTCGCTAAAATCAGTTACGTCTACTACGAGAGCATCTTTCTTCGTTTAAAGGACCGCTATGCGGCCTAACTGGGCCTTTTCCCACTTCGCAGCCCGGCTTTGCTTCGCGGGCTCGCTCCTGCTGCCGGCCTGCCAATGGTTGCGTGCGGGCGCCGACGCTCGCACGGAAGAACTTGTCGTTGACGTCAGAACGGCCGGCGCCCGCCCGATCAGCCCCTACATCTTTGGCTTCGGCACTGGCATGGAAAAAGACAGGAGCGAGATCTGGACGCAAGGCCCGACGGTATACCGCTTCGGCGGCAACGCATCGGAACGCTTCAACTGGCGGACCAACGCCTACAACTCGAGCAGCGACTGGTATTTCCAAAATTTGACGCTGAAGGCTGCCAATGCCATCGACACTTTCTTGGCGGAAAACGCGGGACACGGCGTCGCCTCCGCCGTGACCTTGCCGCTCCTCGGTTGGGTGGCGAAGGACGGGCAAGCCGCAAGCTTCCCCTTTTCGACTTTTCCTCGCCAACAAAAAAAGGAGCCGAACGGCAAACCCTTCGGCAACGGCCTGGATACGAGCGGCAATCCTTTGAAGGCCGATCCCGCGACGACGAGCGTGAAGAGCGACGCGGCCTTTCTCGGCGAGTGGGTCGCTCATTTGCGCGACCGGTTCGGCGCCTCGCCGCACTTTTACATCTTGGGCAACGAAGCGATGCTTTGGGGCGCAACCCACCGCGACGTGCATCCGGCGCCCACGACGTACGACGAATACCTCGAGAAGTACCTGGCCGCGGCGATCGCGGTGCGGAAGGCCGACCCGAAGGCGGTGCTCGTCGGGCCCGCGGAGTGGGGCTGGCTCGCGGTCGGCTCGTCCGAATTCGACTACACCGGGAGCCATGCCGCCAAGGGAACCGACAAGGAGCGCCATGGAGGCAAGGGCTTCCTCGAATGGTTCCTCGGCGAGGTGAAGAAGAAGGAAAACGAACTGAAAGTGTCGCTCCTCGACGTCTTGGACTACCACTATTATCCCTCCAACCTCTCGCTTTACGACGACGCGGAAGCGGCGAAGACCCGCGCGGCCCGTCTCGCCGCCACTAGGTCCCTCTGGGACCCAACCTACGTCGAAGGGAGCTACATAAATCAACCCGTCGCGCTCCTCCCGCTTTTGAAAAAGATAGCGGCCAAGACCAAGCCCGAACTAAAGATCGCGGTCGGCGAGTACAATTTTCACGGCGAAAGCGACATCTCGGGAGCCCTGGCGGAGGCCGAGACTCTGCGAACCTTTATCGAACAAGACGTCTACATGGCGGAATACTGGACCCACCCGCCAGCGGGAAGCGCCGCGGCCGCGGGATTTCGTCTTTTTCGGAACTACGATGGAAAAGGGGCGACCTTCGGCGACACCTACCTACCGAACACTCACGTCAACCGCGAAGACTTAGCGGTCGTCGCCGCCCAGACCGTCAAGGACCGCCGAGTGACCGTCATCGTCTTGAACAAGTCGGAAGACCGCGAGCAGCGCTTCACTTTGAAAATCGACGAAACCTTTCCCGCGCCCAAGTCGACGACGCTCTACGCCATCAAAGCCAAACAACCGGCCGTCATCACGAGCGAGGCGTTGCCGACCTCTCACGAGGCTCGTTTGGCCCTGCCGCCTCTCTCCGTATCGCTCGTCGAATTCAAATACTGACTGGCGTCAGCGACCTATCCGCACGAATCGGCGGCGGTTCAATTGATCGATGAGGCGAATAGTCGCCGGCGAAAACGTCTTTTTCGGCGCAGCCGAACCGCTGCTCGACAGCCCCTCGCGGATACCGCGGAGCACTGCGCCGAGCTGGCCTTGCGCCGCGCCTTTCACTGTATAGAGGGCGCTATATAGCACTACTCGCCACCAACACGCGGCCTTAGGATAATAGCGCCGGAAAATCCAGATCCAATTGCGGATCATCAGGCGCCAGTAGTCGCGCCCCGGGGCTCTCCCAGTCTCGCTCGGGCGGTGATAGACCTTGGCGACCGAGTCATAGCGAATCTTATAACCGGCTTCAAGCAGGCGATAGGACAGGTCGACTTCTTCGTTGTAAATGAAGAGCCTTTCGTCGAATCCCCCGACCGCCAGCAGCGCGGAGCGCCGCGCCAAAGCGCCCGCCGCGGAAAATGCGTATGTGTCGAAACTCTGGGGCCCGTGCCGCGCGGGCTTCTCCGCGTAAATCCATTGGTCTATCTTTCGGGTCCTCGCGTTGTCGATGCGACAGCCAATGACCGCGACCTTAAGGTCGGCTTGCATCGCGCGCACCAACGGAGCCAAGGCCCGCTTCGACAACACCGCATCGCTATCCAGGAAGAAAACAAATTCGCCCTTGGCCGCCGCGAGGCCGGCGTTGCGCGCCGCGCAGGGACCAGCGTTTTTCCCCAGCGCCAAGAGGCGGATATTCGGCAAAGCGCCGATCACGCTCAACGAGTCGTCGGTCGAGCCGTTGTCGACGACTATCAGTTCCAAGGGCGAGTAATGAGTCTTGGCCAAATATTTCAACGCTAAACCGACATCGGCTTGGCGGTTCCAGTTGACGATGATCACGGAGACTAAAGGTAAGGAATTCGCCGGCATGGTCGTCTCCATGGACTCAGTGTAATATAGAAAGATCCGAACATTCCACCAGGACGGCCCGAATGATGACTCGTTGGTCACGCGTAACGTCGACGCTGGGAGCATTTGCCGTGGCTCTGTTCGTCCTCTTCGTCGCGCTGCTCGCCTTGCCGCAGTTCCTGACGGAGAGCCGCGCCTTTACGCTGCTCTTCGCCGCGACTTTCGCCGTCGTGGCGGCGAGAGTTTGGCGGAAGAGGCCAAAGTTCCAAACCCGCCCCTCCGCGACGGTTGGCTTAGGCGGCCTGACGGCTTTGCTACTTATCGTGGACGTCGCGACGTTCGTTCATTTGCCGCTGCCATTTTGGATGGTCGCCGACTCGGCGAGCTTTTGCGCTGGCGTCGGTCATGCCACCAAGGCTTGCAGGGCGCCTTCCGCGGTCGCGGCGCGAACGGCGCCGGAGACTTCGCCCGTCGTCCACCTCGTCGCGCACGGCTGGCACTCGGGCCTCGTCATCGACACCAACGACCTCGACGCCCGCGACCTTCCCTATGCATCGACCTTGAAACGGCACCGTTATGTCGAGTTCGGTTGGGGCGACGCCGACTTTTTTCAGGCCGACCATCCGACGATCGTGACGGCGTTGGACGCCATGTTGACTCCTGGACCAGCAGTGCTGCATGTCGCCAGCTTCGACGCCAGCCCGGAGGCTTACTTCTCCAAGGAACCGCTCTATCGCATCCCCGTTTCGCCGGCGGGCCTTCAGGAATTGACGCGCTTCGTCGCCTCGAGCTTCCAATGGTCGGAGCGGGGCGAGCCGCTCGTCACCGGTCCCGGGGATTACGGTCCTGACAGTCAATTCGTCAAAGCGACGGGACGGTATTATTTCCCGAACACATGCAACGTCTGGACGGCCAAAGCGCTAGCTTCCGCCGACGTGCCGATGACCCCGTCAGTGGCCGTGACGTCCCAAGCCCTTCTCCATCAGGTCGAGCGGGTGGCGTTCGTAGTCCATTGAGTCAGCTCAGAGGTCCGGGACGGCCGCCGGGTCGCCCACGGGTTGCCCACTCGACAAGGCGGATTCTTGGAACGGGTCCGCGTTCGGATCCTCGGTCACCGTTGCCGGCGTCTGCACCGCGGGAAAATTGTCTTGATTAAAGTCCGTGTTGCCTTCATTGCCGTTCGACGCGATGGTGTCGGGAGATTGACCGTTGTCTTCTTGGACGGTGACTTCATTCGTGCTCTGGGCGTTCTCCGCAGTGAAATCAACGTCGCCATCGACCGTCTTTTGGCCTGCCGGCGCGTCGGGAGGGAGTTCGAATTGCGGGCCGCTCGCGCCGTCTTTGACTTCAACGACGTTGAAGTTGTTCGGGCTCTTGCTGACGTCCTGAACGACCTGGGGATCGATTGCTCTCGCCCCACCTTGCAATGTGATGTTGTTCAAACCATTGAAGGTCGCCGGTGGGGCGACTTCGCCGTCGGCCAAACCGAGCGATTTTTTGACTTGGCTGAGCAGGACCGTCTTCGGCATCAACACCGGAGCGGAATGGAGAAAGAAGTTGCCGGCGTTGTTCCGGTCGGTGTTCAGGCCAGCATTGAGCGGCGCCAACCGCAGACCAGTCATGGTGCTCGCCGTCGCCGCGCCCTTCGGCAGCTTCATGCGGAAGACGGCGTCGAAGTAACGCGACTTCTTCGAGTGCGACAGGTCAAACACCGTGATCGACGGCTTTACCGGGGCGGTCTTCGGCGGGGTGTAGCTCCACCGCGACTTGTTGTTGTTCTTTAAGTTGACGTGCTTGTTGTTTTTATCGCGCATCTGGCAGCCGGCGAAGATTTCGGTGTCGCCGGCCTTCGGCATCGGTACGACGCAGGTCAAATAGGCGCCGGAAACCGGGGCCGAATCGTCTGGCGTGTCGTCCGACTTGGTGCCGGCCGACTCGTCCTTCGACTTGCTCTCCGCGCCCGGAATGATTTGCTGGCTGCCGCCGCTACAGTTCAGGGTCAAGAAACTGGCGACTACCAAGGCGAGCTGCTTCGGGGCGAAGGGGAACGACAGAATTTGGTGACGGAGGACCACGCGGGAACCTTCTTTTTAAAACTCGTGCCTTGTGACTCTTTTCGGCAAATGCGGACGAATTCTTGAACGAAATGCGCGATTAAGACATTAACTTGAGATATCGAGTATTTGCGGCAGCCTAAAGGCGGGGTTTATTCGCCCCGAACACGTGAGGGAGATAGAGACGAATTCGAGATTTTGCATGGACCTTCAAACGCTCAGGCGGCGCCTCGCTCCCCTGGAGCGGCCTATCGCCGCCCACTGGGGCCTGCTCCTTTGCGTCGGCTGGGCGCTCCTTTTGGTCTTGGCCCAAAGATCCCCGCTCGGGGTCTACTCCGACATCAACATCAATCAGCCGTTCCACTTCAAGGTCCGTCAGA
The DNA here is from genome assembly GCA_043781115.1 of Pseudomonadota bacterium. GTDB lineage: Bacteria > Bdellovibrionota_B > Oligoflexia > Oligoflexales > CAIYRB01 > CAIYRB01. The sequence continues at coordinate 2,868 of JAYWBY010000592.1, read as the reverse complement.
TTCTCGGCCGCGGGCCGGTAATGGATCCACGCCTTAAGATATTGAGCTACGACGACGGCAGCGTCGATCGCTTGCAGCGTCCCGACTTGACCATCGACGACTGGGCTACCGTGTTGTCGGGAATCGGGGCGGCCAAGCCGCGGGTGATCATGATCGATAAGATCTTCTCGATCATCTTCGACCCGTTGAAGGAAAAGTCGCAGGCGCTTGCCAAGTTGCGAGCGACCCAGACGCCGATCATCGTCGGCTCCTTTGCCGTCGAATCCGAAAACAAGACTCGCCATGCCCTCGATCTTAACGACGAACGCTACAAGCTCTTGCCGCTTCTCAGCGAGCCTACCGCGCGCCGGCCGGATTATGACGACTTTCGCGACTGGTTCGTCTACGGTCCGCACCCGGAGTTGAAGGGCGCCCTGAACGGCGCCGGTCATATCCTTTATTATGGCGACGGCTTGGTCAGCGCCTTTCTACAGCCAAAGCCGGAAACCATCATTCCCCACATAACGTTGATGGCCGAGCGTCGAACCCTCATCGACGGCCACCTCTTCATCAACGGCATCCGCCTGCCGCTCGATCGCGACGGCAAACTCGTCGTCAACTTCCTGCCCGAACGCATCATCAAAGCTCGGCACAAACGCTTAGGCACCGCCGTGCTCGCCGCCCGCGCCGGGGAAAAGATCCCGGAGATAGAAGAAGGCGACACGGTGTTGATCCTCCCGGAGATGTATACCGGCTCGACCGACTTTAAGATGACACCCCTCGGCATCATGCCCGGCGGCTTCGTCCTTGCCTCGATGGCCAACAGCGTCTTGACCAATCAGTGGCTCGCCCATATGCCGATGCCCGAGCTTCAAATAATCCTCGCCGTCATGCTCGGCGTTTTCTGGGGTGCGTATCGCAAGTCTCTGAAATTTTGGGTCGGACAAGTCCTCGTTTCTTTGGCCATCGGCGGCTTTGGCATCTACCTCTTTTCGTTTCAGTCGATGGCGCCGGATACGGTTGCGCAGCTTGCCGGCTTTTGGGGCGCTTCCCTCATTCTCTTCGCCGACAAAAACCAACGCCGAGAGAAGGAAGCTGGACGCATCGCCGACGAACTAAACGAAGCGGCCGAAATGGCGAAGGCCTTCCGTCCCGACGAGGTTCCTCACTGGCCGTTTTGCGAGATCGCGTCCTTCCACAAGCCGCTGTCGGAAGCTAGCGGCGACTGGTACTCTTTCCGGAAGTCCTTGTCGGGGCGTTTCCACCACTTCATCATTTGCGACGTCACCGGTCACGGCGTGCAGGCCGCACTGATCATATCCATCTGCAAGACCGTGCTGGCGCTCTACCGAGAACGCTCGGACAAAGTCGACTCCGCCGACTTTTTGCCGCACTTCGCCCGAGTCTTGAACGACATGCTTTACCACCACGGTCGCGGCCACCACTTGCTGACCATGCTCGGCATCACCTTCGACAACGAGAAGTCGGAGGCGCACTTCTTGTCGGCGGGCCATCCGCCCCCGATCCTCCTGCTCGGCAACGACCAAGGCGGAGTCGACGTCAAGCACCTCGCCTCGCGCTCGACCGTGCTCGGTCTGAGCGAGGTTTTCCGGGGTCAGACGAAATCGCAGAAGTTCCGCGCTGGCGATCAAATCATCGCTTACACCGACGGCCTGCCGATCGGGCGCCACATGCGCGCTTTCAACAGCTTCATTGCCGAACCACCGAAGGATTTCGCCGACGCGCCGGCGGCGCTCCTGAAGAAGATCTGGCAAGTCGAAGGAACCAAAACGGGCAAGACCCTAGACGACGACGTCAGCATCGTTTGGTTCAAGTTGAAGGAAAAGGTCGCGTCCGCCCCGTCGCCCGCCCCTTCACCCGGCCCAAGCGAGCTCGACGAGACCAAGCAGCGCGCTTAGGGATTCGACGAGGCGATGGGGCTTCAAGGCCTCGAGGTCCTTCTGCAAGAAAGGTCCCCAGAGCGCCGCGATCGCCACCGAACCGGCACTAAGGGCGCAACGCATGTCGTGCACCGAGTCTCCGACGTAGGCGATCTGCGCCGGCGCAAGCTTCAACAAGCGCGCCGCATGGAGCAACGGTTCGGGATCCGGCTTGTGCTTCGTGGTGTCGTCGGAGGTCACGATCAAATCGAAGGCGGGAGCGAGCTGGTACTTGTCGATCGAGATCATAGTACTGACGCGCTGCTTCGACGTCACGAGGCCGACTTTGAAGCCGCGCCGCCTGAGCTCGGCGAGCGTCGCGTAGGCGCCATCATAGAGCGGCACCGAAGGTAGGCGGGCACGGTTGTGTTCGCGGTAGGCGGCCGCCATTTCGTCGATCAATCGAGGCTTGTCTTCTCCTACGAAGAATCGCATCTGCGCCGGGACCGGTTCGCCAATCAAGTTGATCAACTCCTCCCGGGAATAGGACCGTTCGGGGAGGTACTTTCTCAAGACGTGCTCGAACGACACAAGAATGCCGTCGATCGAGTCCAACAGGGTGCCGTCGAGGTCGAATAGGACTGCTTGCAGTTTCAAGGTTTACTCGGAGGATTTAGGGCCTTTAGGTCGCCGACGAGTTCACTCACGGGCAACGGCCGGTGATAGGCGTGCCAGTTGGCCTTGGCCGCGACGCTGTCGAGAGCGTCGACGTCCTTGCCGGGGAACTTCTTCGTCGAGGTGACGATGAAGATCTGAGGCCGCACTGGCTTCTTCATGAGCGCCACGAGGCTGCGAATCAGAGGTCGCCAATCCTCGCCCCCGGCGCCGTCCAGGTCGAGCATGAAGGCACTGCGCTTAAGGGCCGCGTCGTCGAGCTTCTCGACGTGCTCCTGCAGCGTAACCACGGATTGCCACATGGTGCACGTCCAATTGCTTGGCACGAAGCGCC
>JAYWBY010000591.1:0-9804 GCA_043781115.1 Pseudomonadota bacterium | reverse complement strand
CTCGGCCTTTTCCAAGAGATCAAGCAAGATGTCGCTCGAGCGCAGGTTTTCCGTGTCGAACTCGGGACGGCTCGTCACTTTCTTGTGCAAGGCCTTGGCGACGTTCGACAGGTACTCCTTCGGAATCGCGTCGGCGCGGCAAAGTTCACGCATTAGATCGACCTTGCCTTGCCCTGCGTACATGTCGAAGATCGCTCGGCGCCGTTTGTGGTCGAGCTGCGTCAAGACGATGCTCTGGACCTGGGCTTTCTCTTCCGAGATCAAATTGTAGATTTGCGTGGCGTCGAGCTTCGTCAAGAAGTCGAATTTATCCATCTGTTTGCGGGTCAGCACGCGGATCTCGTTGGCGGTGACGCGCGTGCGCAGGGCCAACAGGTGCTTGTTCTCTTCCTCGGGCGTGAAATCGAACGTCGATTTGTGGTAATACTCGCTAAGCTCATAGAGGTCGCGCTGCAAGTTTGGGTCGCCGAGCAACTCGAAAATCACCATGTGGCCGAAAATGTGCACATAGCGGGCCGTCTCTTCGACGCCTTCTTCCTGAAGGAGGCGCGTGAAGGTTTCCTTGGCGACGCGCGGAGCGTCGAGAAAGATCTTGACTAGGTCGTCGCGAACTTCTTCGTTCTTCATGCGCAACGTCAGGTCGCGGCGCTGTTGGTCGCTCATCATCGGCTGCCCGGCGGATGCCTGGCCGCCGCTTGGCGCGGCTCCGGAAGCCCCGGCCCGCACCCCTTGGCCGTGTCCGGCTTCCACCATCATCATGCGGGCGTCGCGATTGGCGGCGTTGAGTTTAAGGATTCCCGCGGCAATGCCGCCGCCGACCAGCATCAAGCCCGCGAGGTAAAGCACCCACTTCCAAGAGTCGCCGCCGCCGAGTAGTCCTTCGCCGTTCTGGCTGGACGATTCTTGCTTCGACGAATTGTTGGTAATGACCTCCTTGGTGCCGGCCATTTCCCGGAAGATCTTCAGCGTCTGCCGCAGCTTGTCGAGCCCGTAGGGGTCGGCCGAGCGCTTGTCTTCTTTTTCTTTCTTTTTCGCGAACGACTCCGGGAATTGCGTGACCTGGACGTCGAGATTCAGAGGCGAAGCAAAGCGGGTCTTAGCCTTCATGATGTTGGTGATCTTGCCGCGCGTCTCGGGCGGAATGGTTTGGTCCATGGCCACTTGCACGTCGACGTTTTCGAGGCGCAGGATTGCCGTACCCGACTTGTCGTGGACCAGCTCCTCTGGCGCGACGTCGGAGGCTTCGTCCGGCGTCACCAATTTGCCGTCGACTTCCACTTCGGAGAGGACGCACTCCTCGGGGCAGTAGGTCTCGATCACCTTTTCTAGGGCCGCGCCGATCCGTTGTTGGAGACCGCGCTTCAGCTGCTCTTCTTTGGCGGCGGACTGGCCGATTTGCGGCACCGTCACCGGCTTCCAGACGATGTCGACAGAGGTGCCAAGGGTCTGGAGATTGTTTTTCAAAATCGCCAGCAGGCGGTCGCGATTGACGTTCGTCACCCGGTCGTCGACCTGCACGTCCACCGTGATCTTGTTGACGAAGAGGTTCTTGCCTAGATCGTCGGCCGCGACACTTTCGAAACCTATGTCTTCCGATTCCGCGAGCTGTTCGTCGACGTCGACTTTGACGTCGACGATGACGCAGGACTCCTTACAGTATTGATCGAGCAACGGCGCGATTCGGCCGCGGACGTTGAGCATCGTGTCTTGCCGCAACTTTTCGAACGCGGCGGGCGTCGACTGCGCCGACGCTTGCGCTGCGCCGAGCACAAGGCCTAGCGTGAGGGCGCATTTTCTCAAAAGTGCAGCATCCAGATACATGGGAGACTCCAATGGCCCTCTGAGGGAGGTACCCTTCCCTCGAGTCATCGGAGGCTAACCAACCAACTTAACTGGGTAAATTTTTCCCACTAAATCTGCACCTGCCGGAATCAATTTTGCAATGCCTGAAGATGCCCCGCCTCGAACCCGGCGCCGGCAAGGAGGATCTATGAAAGTGTTGAGCAATTGGAACCCTAAGCAAGCGTTCTACAAAGAAATGAACCAAGGCAAAGCCGGCTACGCACTGCTCTGGCTCCTCGGCGTGCCGCTGCCCGTCTTGGCCCTCTTCTACTTCTTCCGTCACTGAACGACGGGTGATCGGTAGAAGCTGACGCCGAGCTGCTCGAATCCAGCCGTGGCACCGCCTTTGGCAGGCAAGAACGCGGAGCAGGCCCCAACGGGAGAAAATACCGAAAGGTTCTGCTCCGCGTATTGCGTGCATTCAGCGATCGGACGCGCGCCTTGGCTCAACTCGAATTGAGCTATGAGGTAGGGCGTCGTACCATCGGGAGGAGCGGCCCAATAGACCTGAAGCGACAGCGACAATTCCGCAGCCGCAAGGGACGTCCGGTATTGACCTAGTTGGCCAGGGGCGCTCGGGCGAGCGACTTCGCCGACGACCGGGAATTTCTCGGAAAGCGCCTCCGGCAAGCCGCAACTGAGCGCTGTTTCGCAGCGCCGATGCCAGAATTGCACGGCGCCCTCGACCCGCTTCGTTTGTTCCGGCAATTCATCGCCAAAGGCCGTGCTAGCAAAAGCCAGCGAGGCGGCAAGCAACCACTTGTTCACGACTGCCCGCCCTTTATCGCCTTGTCGATTTCCTTGACCAGCTCAGGCTCGTCGTAGCCTCTGATTCGCTTGCCGTTGATGAAGATCGAAGGCGTCCCGGTGATGCCGATGCGGTCGCCCTCAGTGTGGGCGCGTTCGACGCGTTTCTTCGCGTCGGGACCAGCGACGCAGGCCGAGAACTTGGCCTCGTCGAGCTTCAGCTCCTTGGCGACGCTAAGTGCTGGGTCTTTGTCCGAATGTAGCGCCGTCTGGTTCTTGTAGGCCAGATCGTGGAACTCCCAGTACTTGCCTTGTTGTTCGGCGCAGTAGGAGCCCTCGGCCAACTTCTGCGAAATGTCGCCCTTGATCGGGTAGTCGAGGAAGACGAGCTTGGCCTTGCCGTCGTACTTGCCGAGCACTTTGTCGAGCACTTCCACGGCGCTCTTGCAGTGCGGGCACTGGTAGTCGGCAAACTCGACGACAGTGACCTTCGCTTGGGGCTTGCCCTTCACCGGATAGCCCGACGAGTCGATGGAGACCACCGGCGCAACCGGCTCGGCCAAGGTGATCTCGGTGCCCGAATCTTTGCGGATCTTGGCGATCAGGTCGTCGCGTTTGGTCTTCTTCGCGGTCTCTTTGATGACGTTCTTGATCTGATCCTTGATCTGCTCGAGCTTATAGCCCGCGGGGATCATCGCCTTATTTTGCTCGTACCAATCATTGATGTCCTTCTCCGTCGGCTCCAGCGCCTGGAACAGCTCGGCCTCGTAAGCGTCACGCGTCTTGTTCGCCTTCTTCGCGGCTTCGTCGAGGTAGAGGCCGAGCATCGCCTGGTCGATGAAAGCCACGGTCTTGGCGTAGGCTTCGAAGCGCACGTCGAACAGCTGCTGCTGCTCAGCGGGGCCAAGGTCTTTCGCTTTGTAGGCTTTGCCTTGGTACTTAAAGAGCGTGTCGCCCTCGGCCAAAGCCGGTTGCGCGGCCAAGCCCGCGAGCAGGACCCAAATCCAACGTTTCATGCTTTACCCCGTTTCACGCGTCCCGAATCCTAGGGCCTAGCCGAAAGCCAAAAAGCTTTACAGATTAGGTGCCTTCTTCTCTTTATCAGAAGACATACTGGAAGCGGTATCGGAAAGCAACGCCCGTTCGGCGTCGGTAAACGTAACGAATTCGAAGCGCCTATTCTCAAAAACTTCGCGTTTTATCATCCAATTGTTGGTGCCAGGTTGGCGCTCCCAATAGAGGATCTTGCGGCCGATCGACGAGAAGGTGTTGTCGCCGCGGAAGTCCTGATTGAAGAAGCTGACGGCGTACTTCGGGTGAGTGATGACGCGGAGGCTGTCGAACTTGATGTCCATGGTCTTGTAGCTCGCAAACACGCGGCGCTTATAGTCCCGGTAGCCGGCGAAGTCGAACTTCTCGAAGCGGAAATCCTTGGCGTAGAATTCGATGTAGTCCTCGACCTTGCGGTCCGACCAGGCCCTCATCCAGTCCTGCGTCGTTTTTCGGACGTCCGCCAGGTCCTTATCGTTGTTAACCTGCTTGGCGTCATTGGCGATGACGACGATGCCTTGGTGGGACTTCAACCAGCTCGACAGCCGAGCGATGTCGGAGTTGTAGAAGGCGACGCAGCCTTCGGTGACTTTGGCTTCTTCGATCCGTTGCTCGCGGTCGACCCCGTGCAGCCAGATGCCGTGGCCGGTCTTGTGCATCACCTGGTCGATTGGGTTCGGGAAGTCGATAGGGATGGCGAGCTTGCCGTACTTGCCCGGGAGTGAGCCGCCGTTGATATGGTTCTGGGCGAAGTAGATGCCTTCGGGCGTACGGTTGTCGCCTTCGGCCTGCTTGTCGCCCTCGGCCTTGCCGACCGCGATCTTGAACGAGCGGAGCGACGTCGCCTTAGTTGGATCCTCCGGCCACGTTTTGAGCTCGGCCTTCAAACTCGTCTTGTCGACGGTCAGCATGATGAAGTCGGCGTAGCTAGCTGCGGTGACCGCGGCCGCCATTTGCGGCGGCGTCACAACCGCGGGCTCTTCGGCTTTCAGCGCTGTCGACGAGCTCACGAGCGTCAGACCAATAAAGGTCCACGCCGTAGCGAAAAGCGCGCGCGAGCCGCTGAGCAAAGCCATAGGGGGGCAGACTCCGGGGTCTCAAGGAAAGAGGTGCAATATATATTTTGACCGAAACCCAGGGTCCCCACAAGGCGCTTTTAGTCCCAGACAGCGCCTCAAGGCGCTTGGACGAACTCCTGGAGCAGGCCAAGAATCGCACTGAAATCAGCTGGTAGCGGCGCCTCGAAGCGCAGCTTTTCGCCGCTTTCGGGATGGGTGAAGCCGAGCGTTTGGGCGTGCAAAAGCTGGCGCTGGAGCTTGGTCAGGGCAGCCTGGAGCTCTGCCGAGAAGCTCTTAGGCAGACGGGTCGGGTGGTGATAAACCGGGTCGCCGACGATGGGGACCTTCAGCTCTTTGGCGTGCACGCGAATCTGATGCGTGCGACCGGTGTAGAGTCGCACGCGCGCGAGCGTCAGGCGTTCTCCGTAAACCGTCTGGCGGAAAAACCGTGATTTCGCGTAGCGGTGACCGGTGGGTGCGCCGCCGGCCTTTGCCGCGAGCCGCTGATATTCCGCCGAGGTCATCGACGCGAAGCGCTGGCGAGAGCCTGGATCACGAAAAAGGTAGCTCTCGATGAGGATCTCGGCTTGCGGCATGAAGCCGTCTAGCAGCGCGACGTATTCCCGAATCAGCGTCGCCTTGTCTTGGAACTGTTTCGCCAACGCCGCGTGCGCCCGGTCGGTCTTCGCCGCGACCAGCGCACCCGAAGTCTGCTTGTCCAGCCGATGCACGATCCCCGGCCGGACCCAAGCCGTCGGGTCGGCCTTGGCGCGTTCGCCTTGGCCGAGCTTGCCGGCATGGTGCAAAAGTCCCTGCACCAACGTCGGCCCATGATCCCCGGCGCCGGGGTGCACAGAGACTCCCGCGGCTTTGTTGACGACCAGTAAGTCGTCGTCCTCGTATAGGATGTCGAGCGCCATCTCCACCGGCTCGAGCGTCGTCGGCTCTTGGTCGAGCCACGTCAGCTCGACGACATCTCCGAGCGCCACGGCGTCTCGCGCCTTCGCCGGCCGCCCGTTGACGGTCACCGCCTGCCGACCGATCAACTTTTGCAATTTGGCGCGGCTCGCCTTGCCCGTCGCTTCCGTCAGGTAGACGTCGAGCCGCCGCCCGGCAAGGGCCGCGGTCACCGTGCCGGTCCACTTCACGCCTTGCGGTTCGCGGTCTGCCAATCGGCCAGCCGCGCCGCATAGGCCGCGACCAGTCTCTCGGCGTCCGGCACGCAAAGGTAGCGGAAGTAGCTCCTGAGGAACCCTTTGACGTAAACCGACTGCGGCAACCGATCGAAGAGGTTGCCCTCGATAGCTTTTAGATAGCTGATGCAGATTTTCGTGCGCTCTTGCATCTCGTCTTGGCTGACGTCGCAGAGTTCGCGGAGGCGCCGGTAAAGATCGCCGTCGCCGATGTCGGATGCGTCGAGCACGGCTTGCATTTTCGGCTTGATCTCTTCCGAGCCGGCGCGATTGGCCTTCAGCTTGATGATCGGCAGAGTCGACCGGGTGGTGCGGACGACCGAATGGTCGACGGTCTCTATCAGGTAGTCGGCATTGCCGCCGACGCCGAAGTTCGCGCCGAGTTCGCTGGCGGCGCGGCTGGCGCCGGCGCTCAGCTCGCGGTCATATTCGCGGCGCGAGACCTCGTCGTTCAGGACCCGGAACGCCTCTTCGACTTGGGTCATTTGCTCGTTGGCTTCGTCTTCGCTGATCAGCGAATAGAGCGCCGCGCTGCCAGCGCCGTAGGTGCTCTTCAGCCGCAAATAGGCCTCGCGGATCTCCATCCGGGTCGCCGTCTGGCCAACGTCGAGAACCCGGTAATGACTCGGTCCACCGCTCGCCTTGGCGCCGAGATGCGCGCCCAAGCCCTCAGAGGTCAAGTGTTCGAGGTGTTCCATGTTGTGACCCTTTCACGCTGCGCAGGCTATAAGCCCAGATTCGTTAGTATGGTGCGAGTCAAATCCGAAAAGCGCCGGGAAAGGATCGAATGCGGGAAATCCACCACCAGCAGGCGGCGGTTGCGCAGCGACTTCCAGGCGGCGTCGTCGTAATTCAAATAGCCGCAGTAGCGGGTAATGAAACCGAAGTAACGCTCGCCGATCAACTCCATCGACTTGCCCACGTCGATGTCCTTTTGGCAGCGCACTTGGTTGATCGCGACACCGACTGTCCGACCGGCCAGGGCCGTCGCCACTTGGCTGACGAAACCTGGATAGTGGGCGGCGGCCTGGCGCAACTTGTCCGCATAGCCGGCCGAGCGCGCCGCGCCGGCATCGGTCGCCAGCAAAAGGTTGCGCAGGTCTTCCGCCGTGTCGGGCGAGCCCAAACGCTCGCCGACGTTCTCGATCAAGCGGAAGAGCGTCGTTTTCAGAAAGAGGTAAGCGTTTTCGATCGACGTCGGTTCAGGCAGAACCGTGGTCAAACCGAGATGCGCCGCGGCGAAGAAGTCGATCGTGTGCCGGTGCGTGCCGGCGCCCAAATCCAAAATGACGAAGTCGGCGTGGCCGTTTTCCTTTGCCGAGAAGATCGAGTCGAAAAGCGAACGCAAGACGCCGCGGTCGATGCTGCCCGTTCCGCCCCAGGCTTCCTCGCGGCCGCCGGCAATGAGCTTGACGCCCTCGATCGGAGTCGGCGCCAAGATCTCGCCAAAGGTGCGCTGCTTGAAGACAACGGCGTCGGCGAGGTTGTGCTTCGGAGCGCCGACTCCGAAGTACGTGTGCAAATTCGCGCCGCCAATGTCGAGGTCGATGGCGACGACCTTGCGTCCGGTAGCGGCGAGCCGCACGGCGAGGTTGGCGCTGACGAGGCTTTTCCCCACGCCGCCCTTGCCGCCGCCAACGGCGATGATAACGGGCGGGGTGCGCCCGCGAGAGTCAATGTAGGCAGGGAGGCCGAGCTCCCACCCCCTGTGCCGCTTGGCCAGCAAAGGCGACAGCATGCCGCCCGCTGGTTGCGCTGGTACCAAAGGGATCGCCGGGTCATGCACCTCGGGAGCTCGAACCAGAGCCGGATTGACCGCTCCAGCCCAGCCCTCTGGCGTTGAATTCTGGTCTTTGGTGATCACGATGGTAAGGTTCCCCTGTCCGTCGTCCCCCGGCAAAATGCCTAAGCACAACCGGGAATGACGGAGGTTTTCCTGGATTATTTAATTCGATCCTAACAGAGGTGCCGGGACAATCAAAGATAAAATGCCGTCAAGTCGCGACCACGCCTTGCGCCACGGAATAGATGCTGACGACGACTACGGCGATGAAGAGCAGGATCCAAATGCCAACGCCGCGCGCAAAGAGCCAGGCCCAGGTGCTGAAACGAAACGCCGCGAGGGCGCAGATCGCCCCGTGCACGAGAAAAACCCCGATCAATGCCGTGCAGGAGCGGTTCATGATCAGGAGAAATCCCGGTTGCTCCGACGTCGCGCGCATGCCCGGCGGTAGATATTCGCGGACGAGCGGCAAATACCGAGTTGCCAAAGGCACACTGAAAAATTGGAAGTAAATCAAGATTCCCGCAAATAGGACGGCCATGATCGTCGGTTGCAGCTTGAAGAAGACGTCGTTTTTGTAGTGAACGCTGACGACTCCGAGCGCTACGATGGTGCCGAAGGCCACGAAACTCCCCGGATCCCAAATTCCCATCGAGGCGTGCGTCAAAAAAATGTCGGCGAAGGCAAAAACGGCCGCCGAGCCGACCGCCCATCTCATGCCGGCGTAGACTTCGACCACGGCGAAAACGAGGAGCGGCAGCACGCCGTATAGAAACAAGGTCCAGCTCACCGGTACTCCCCTCGCCCCCACGGGGCGCGGTTAAAGTCTTGGGCTTCTCCCGCCGATTCCTAATTTAGCACAAGAGCATTCGCGGGGTATTTGGCATGAGCGAGACGTCGCAATCGGAAAAGCCGCTAGAGTTCGACCTCGTCGTCCTAGGCAGCGGGCCGGCGGGCTACCGCGCGGCCGTGCAGGCCGCGAAGATGAAAAAGACCGTCGCCGTCGTCGAGATGGCGCCCGACCGCCTAGGCGGCGCTTGGATCCACACCGGCACCATCCCCTCGAAGACCTTGCGCGAAAGCATGGACGCGATCCACAACATCCGCTTCCACGCCGGCGGCAAGTGGGTCGAGCGCGTCATTCGCGACCTCCCGGCCGCCAAGTTGATGGGCCACGCCGACAAGGTCGCCCAGTACGAGGAAAGCCTCGTGCGCAAATACTTCGAACGCTATCACATCAAGATTTTGAACGGCTTCGGCCAGCTCGAGGACCGCCATACCGTGCGCGTCGTCGCCCAAGCCGGCGGCGCTCATCTGGTACATGCGCAGCAGATTCTCATCGCCACGGGCTCACGGCCGCGGCGGCCCTCGGAAGTGCCGTTCGACGGTTGGCGCATCGTCGACGCGGACGAAGTGCTGAAACTAGAGAGCGTGCCGAAGTCCCTCATGATTTACGGAGCCGGCGTCATCGGCTGCGAATACGCTTGCATCTTCGCCGCGCTCGGCGTCGAGACGACGATCATCGATGGTCGCAGCACCATCATGCAATTCGTCGACCAGGAAGTGTCGCTGGCGCTCAAGAAATCGATGGAGGACTCCGGCATCAAGTTCGTGCTCGGCTCGCGCTTCAAATCCGCCAAAATCAAGGGCGGCGGCGTCCTCTTGACGCTAGAGAACGAAGCGCTGCTCGAAAGCGACGTGCTGTTCTTCGCCGCCGGCCGCACGCCCAACACCGACCGCATCGGCCTGGCCCGCCTCGGCATCAAAGCGAACGACAAGGGCGAGATCTTGGTCAACGAGAACTATCAAACCAACATTCCGAACGTCTACGCCGCCGGCGACAACATCGGCGCCCCGGCGCTCGCCGCGACCTCGGCCGCCCAAGGCCGCCACGCCGCCTGCCACATGTTCGGCACCAAGATAAAACCGTTCCCGAAAGTCTACCCCGTCGGCGTCTACACGATCCCCGAGCTCTCGAGCGTCGGCAAGACGGAAGCCGACTTGAAGACGGAAGGCGCCGACTTCGTCGTCGGTCGCGCCAACTACTCGGAAGTCGCGCGTGGCTACATCCGCGGCGACGATCACGGCATGTTGAAGCTCTTGATTTGCACCAAGACCCAGCACATCCTCG
>JAYWBY010000590.1:0-3550 GCA_043781115.1 Pseudomonadota bacterium | reverse complement strand
GGTGGGGTTCAAACCCACCGGACTTCTTTGGAAAGTTTCCGACGTCACATCCTTATGTCATCTTTCCCTTTCCCCGAGCTTGGCTCGGCGCTACGGCTATTTCCCCAGCTCTTTCGTGAACGGAAAGACCTGCACGTTCACCTGATAAACCTGCTTTTTCCCTGCCGTAAGCTCGCTGAGTTTGGCGATCTTCTGCAACATGTCGGAAACGAGACTCTTCACGACGTCCACCATCTCGTCGGGAATGCACGTCGTTAGTGCAGTAACGTCCCGGTGCGTTTCGTCAACGCGCGTGATGGACTCGCCCGCGAGCTGCAGCATCTTTTGGTGATAAGCGACGAGGATGTGGCTGTCGACCTCGCGGGTGGTGCTGAGGTGGCGGCTGGTGCGTTCGTAGGCCTTCGTCTTCGCGTTGAACCGGATGAAGCCCCGCTCTTGGAGGAACTCCAAGCTCTTGCGGATCCGCGGCACTTTCAACGGGAAGTTCAAGTGCTGCCGAATCCACTCCGCGTCAGGCTCGAACCCGCCGAGGTTGGCCATTTCACTGATGATCGAGTTGGCCCACTCGCCGAAAAAGGCCAGTTGTTCGTCGTCCAAGACCGCCGTGGCGCTCCCCGCCCGGAGCGCTAAGAGCTTGGCGAAGAGCTCGTCGCGGCCCGCCGTTTCCGACTCGTCGTTGAAGCGCACGAGCGTCAAGAAATATTGCCGGCCGGCGTTGGCGAGTCCCAGCGTCTCGGCAACGCATTCGGCGTGGGCGGCGGATAAACGCCGACGCCCGGCGATGATGAAGCGAATGAAATTGCTCTTCCCAATGCCTAAGTCAGCCGCGAACTGTTCAAAGGAATAAAGGTCGGCGGCGGCCTTCCGCCGCTCGTATACGTGCCGAAGGAAGTCCCGATAATCGAGATAGTCGACGAGGCTCAAGCCTTCGGCGGCTTTGCGGAGCAGGCCTTTGGTGGTTAGGGGCCGGGACATCGTTGCTCTTCGTTGGCGGTTTTCGACGACTCACAAATGTTCATCGAGTCTTTCTCGGCAAAACTTTAGGACTATAATAAATCAATGATATATCGAATAGTTATGGATATTAACCGCTTTCCACTACGGCTTTTCGCACTTTCTGTTCATTCACAAAAGGCCAAATAGCTCAAACTCTATGGCAACCGCCAGTGGAAGTTCATTGAATTCGAGAATGGAAAATTTATGATTATATAACCAATTGATATAATTATATTATAAACTTATTCTAAAAGTTATATAAATACCGCCGATAAGCTATTGGTGAGTAAACCGCGCCAATATCTTAGAGAGGAATTCAGCCATGACGCCATCCAAACTCATTGTCCTGATCTTCGGACTTAGCCTCGTAACCCTTGCAGCCACCGGCTGCGGCAAGAGGGAATCATCGTCCGTCGAGTCGTCCGAGGCCGACGGTCCTGGTTGCTACAACGCCTCGGATAAAGCCTATTACCATTGCCCCGATACGGCCCCCGACGCTGACGAACCCGATCCGACGCCGCCTACGGATAACTACGTGCCGCCGCAACCGGCGTTTCCCCTAGATAGCGAAGTCTTGGCAAAAGCCGCCCCCGGCCAACGCGTTGCCAAGATTTTTTTCCAAGGCGGCGCCGGCCGCAACGCCAATGGCGCACACAACTGCGTCGTCTGGCGCGGCCTCCACCTTTCTTCTTCGCCGACCATTTCCCTAGTGAAGGTCAAACGCCTCGAGAAAAAACTGCACGGCGACAAAGTCACCGAAGGCATCACCGACGGCGAGTACGGCGGACTCCAGGAATTTCTGGTCCCGGACTTCATGACGGTAGGAGGCAACGACGGCCTCGTCGCTCTCGTTACCGGCCCCATAAGCATCTCGGGAAAAGTCGCAACCGGCTCGGTCGTCGTCGAAGATACCGCCGACGGCAAGATCCGCACCTGCGACGTGAGCGCCGGCCACGAAGTGGAAATCTCGTCCTTGACCAACCTCGATAGCCCCAAGAAAATCAAACTGAAGAGCACCTGGGAAAGCGACAGCGGCAAGCTGAAATTGAAAATTAAGGTCAGCGCCGTCAAGAAACCCCGGAAATCGAAAAAATAGTCGCCAAAGAGAGCCCTTAAGCCAAGTGACCCACTCATCAATCCGCGAGTCCCCCGGTTCGGTAAACGCCGAACCGGGCTCGCCCTTTTTCGTCGTGCGAGCAGAACAATTCAATTGAGCAAAGCGCCGCGCTTCAAGAACTCATCCGCCATCTTCTCAATTTCCATGTTGAGAATCTGGCCCTTCATCTGCAGCGGAATGCCGTCGCACTCATAGTCGGCCCAGTCGATCGGCAAGTAGACTTCTCCTCCCTCGCGAAAGAACTCGGCGAAGTAGGCGTCGATGTAGTCGAGCAGGAAGAGCGCCGCCTCGCTCGGCTTCATGTCGTGGTCGAGGTTCGCGATGCGGCCCTCGACGGGATAGAAGAACGAGCCCGTCTTGTTTCTCAGGGTGACCTTGGCGTAAATGCCTAGGCCGTCCTTGTAGGCCTCGACCTCGAAGTGCCGCTGATTCATGAACGAGGCATACTTGCGCTCCATGACGCGCGCGGTGTCGGTCAAGATCTTCGCGGAGAGAAATTCGCTGCTCGGTAGTTGGTCGCTCATGCCTTGTTCCTCATGATTACCAGGTTCTTGAGGGCCGCGCTGTTCGAGCGGGCGGCCATCAAGCCAAACACCAGATCCGAAAGCTCGCTCAAGACTGCCTGGACGGGACCGGTCGACACCACGCCAGAGGCGCGGCTCGCGGCCCAGGCGACGCCCTCGGGCGCCGGCAACAAAGCCATGCGGAGCGTTCCTTCCACGCCGGCGAAGAAATCCGCGACCAGCATTTGCGCCGTTTCTTGGCTGACGTCGGCAAGTTTACCGAGATCGCTTTCGGTCAATTCCTCAGCGCGGAATTCGCCGCCAAGGAGGACGCGCGCCAAGGCGGTCGTCAACCGGCGGTCGAGGCTTTGCTCGACCAAGCGGTCGTCGTCGGCCAGCGCCGCCAAGTGCAAGAGTCCGGTGATGCCGTCGATGGTGCCGGCCAAGGCGCGCAGGCTGTCGACCGACGAGATCGGCTGAAATTCGACGCGCTGAACGCCGTCGGTGTCGGGATAGAACTTTTTCGGTCGGACGGGGAAGCGGCTGAAGAGACCCTTCAACGCCTCGAGTCGTTCGAACCCGACCACCCCCTGAAGCTTTTGCTCCAAGTTCACAAGCACGAGCCCGCGCTTCTCGAGAAGGAAGGCTTCCTTGATCTTCTCGTGACCCGGGAGTCGGTGCGCCGCGAGGCGGTCGACGACCGCACCCGCGAGGCGCGCCACGAGCGACAGCCCGGCGCGAAACAAAACTTGCGGGTGCTCGGCGACGAGGATTTGCTTGCCGGTGGCCAAGTCGCCGCCAGCCAGAAATTCGAGGCCGAGGCTGGTCAAAGCGCGAGCCTGAAGGAGCAAATTGCGGAGCCCGATCTGATCGTCCGGCTGAATGCGCACGGCCGACGCCAACATGTTGCCGAGGAAGGCCAAACCTTGTTGTA
>JAYWBY010000589.1:0-3551 GCA_043781115.1 Pseudomonadota bacterium | reverse complement strand
GTTTGAAAACCGACGACATGAAACCGTCGGTCGGCAGAGCTCCTTATCGGGTGTTCAATATCGGGAATCACACGCCTGTACCGATTATGGACGTAGTAAAAGAGATCGAGCGTCGGGTCGGGAAAAAAGCCGTGATCAGCAATGAGGGCATGCAACCGGGCGACGTCAGACGGACCTATGCCGACGTCGAAAAGCTCGGGGCGGCCATCGGTTTCAAGCCCCACACGCCCATCAACGAGGGCATCGGCAAATTTATCGAATGGTTCCTCTGGTACAAAAACAACCGCGCTGGCGCCTGAAGCCTACAGCATGTCGAGGATGACGATGAAAAAGCATCCAGCAATTGAGAGTTTGGAGAATCGATCGGGCGAAATCGGCGTCGTCGGACTCGGCTATGTCGGATTACCGCTCGCCATGTCGTTCGCCAAGAAGTTCAAGGTCGTGGGTTTCGACATCAACGAACGCAAGATCAGCGAGCTGCACCAGGGCATCGACACCACCGGCGAGGTCGAGGACCTGGCTCAGCTAAAGAGTTCCAACGTCACGTTCTCCAGCGATCCTGCTTGCCTGAAGAACTGCCCCGTCATTATCGTCGCCGTGCCGACACCTGTCGATCAGGGAAACAAGCCGGACCTTCGGCCGCTGATCGGCGCCTCGCAATCGGTCGGCAAAGCGATCGCCAACAGCAAAGCGCCGGTTTACATCTGCTTCGAGTCGACGGTCTACCCGGGCTGCACGGAAGAGGACTGCTTACCAATCATCGAGAAGGCGTCTGGCAAGAAGCACGGCAAAGATTTCTTCCTAGGCTATTCGCCGGAACGAATCAATCCGGGCGACAAGGTGCATCGCTTCGAGACGATCAAGAAGGTCGTTTCCGGCTGCTGCGCCGAATCGTTGAGCGTCTTCTCGCAGCTCTACCGGTCGGTGGTGACGGCCGGAATCTACGAAGCCGCGACCATTCGGGTCGCTGAGGCCGCAAAGGTGATCGAGAACACCCAACGCGACCTAAATATCGCGTTGGTAAACGAGTTGTCGGTGATTTTCAGCCGCCTGGGAATCGACACGCGTTCGGTGCTCGAGGCAGCAGGGACCAAGTGGAACTTCTTGCCCTTTGTGCCGGGTCTCGTTGGCGGCCATTGCATCGGCGTCGATCCGTACTACTTGACCTACAAGGCCGAATGCACAGGCTATCGTCCGCAAGTCATCCTGGCCGGACGTTCGATCAATGATTCCATGGGGAGTTTCGTCGCAACCGAAGGGGTGAAGCGCGCCATCAAAGTGCCACCAAAATCCGCGTCGGGATACTCGTCACTCGTACTTGGCTTCACCTTCAAAGAGAACGTTCCAGACGTTCGGAACACCAAAGTCGTCGACGTCATCTCGACATTGAGACAATTCAGTTTCGCGGTGGACGTGATTGATCCGGTAGGAGATCGCCACCACGCCGCGGAAGAGTACGGCATCGAAATCTCGGAGAAATTGAGGGCGGGCAAGGATTTTCTTGGCTACGACTTGATCGTCCTAGCCGTTGCGCACGAAGAACTCAAGCCGATGATTGCGGACGTTTTGCAGACCTACGCGAAGTCCCAGCGACTCGTGACCTTCATCGACGTGAAGGGCTATTTAAGCAAGGACGAGATCGCAAGCTTGCCGAAGAACATTAATTACTGGCGCCTCTAAGGCTTGGCGCCTGATCCGGCTTGCCTTTCGAGCCAAGACTGGAACATCAAAATGTTCCAAAGGTAGTGCTGGGCTTTGCCTCGGCCCTTTTTGTGTTGCTCCCACTTACCTTGAATCAGGTCGCTATTGAAGAAGCCATCTCGCTTGAGTCGCGCAGGCGAAAGCGAGTCACTCGCCCAGTCTTTCAGGGGGCCTCGCAGCCATTCCCCAAGTGGCACCGAAAATCCCGCCTTCGGTCGTTCGAGCATCTCCCTAGGCACATAGCGATAAGCTAACTGCCTAAGTAGCCACTTGCTGCTGTGGTCCCGATACTTCATTCGGAACGGCAGGCGCCACGCGAATTCCACGATGCGATGATCCAGAAATGGCGCTCGACACTCGAGGCTGACGCTCATGCTGGCTCGGTCGACCTTCACCAACAAGTCGTCTGGCAGATAGTGGAGCGCGTCATTCAGCATCAGACGTTCGGCCGCCCCTAGCTTCGACGACGCGTTCTCGTGGAACCCGCTCGGCGATAGTTTAGGCATTGCCTGAAGCTTGCCTAGGGGAAAATCTTTCGTCTTCCAAAAGGCGGAAAGGCTGTCACTGAATTCGTCGATATCGGCGGCGCGGAGCAATTCCGAGACCGTGTGCGCTCTCTCACCGGAAATCCCTATTGAGGCCCAGGCCGAACTCGGGATTCGGTCGATGCTGTTGCCAAGGAGTCGCCGCATCGGCGCGGGTGTCAGGCCAATGGCTCGCCACAGACGTTCTCCTTGCCAATATCTTGGGTAGCCACAAAAAAGTTCGTCACCACCGTCTCCAGAGAGGCTTACGGTAACCTTCTGTCGAGCTAGTCGCGACACCAGCACGGTGGGCAGCTGAGATGAGTCGGCGAATGGTTCGTCGTAGATCTCCGGGAGGCTTGGAATGAGATCCAACGAATCTTTCGCCGAGACATAGAGTTCCGTATGATCACAGCCGAGATGCGCAGCAACCTTCTTGGCGTAACCAGCTTCGTCAAATTGGGTCTCTTCGAATCCGATCGTGAAAGTCTTAACTTTGACGCTGCTCTGGGATTGCATGACGCCGACGACGGCCGAGGAGTCGATACCTCCCGATAGAAAAGCTCCGAGAGGAACGTCGGAAATCATTTGTTGGCTTATCGTCTTTTTTAACACGGCATCGAGGCCGTCAAGCGCCTCGGCATCGGTACCCGAAAAGAGATTGTGGCGAGCTCCCTCGACTTCGTCGACGAGCGACCAGTAAGGCTCCGGTCGAGCAAGCGCCGCGTGAGGCGACGGCACCTGTAGGATAGTGCCAGGCAAAAGTTTCTTCAGACCCTTGAATATCGAGAGAGGCGCCGGCACGTAACTATGCCGGAGGTAAAGTGCGAGGGCGTCTTGGTCGATCTCTCCCTGCCAGTCAGGATGCTGCCGCAGAGCTTTTAGTTCCGAAGAAAAAACGAACGTGCGGCCGAGGTGGCCATAGTAGAGCGGCTTTTCTCCGATCCGGTCCCGGCTCAGGATGAGCTTGCGTAATTGCTTGTCCCAAATGGCGAGCGCAAACATCCCGACCGTCTTCTTCAGCGTCGGGGCGATTCCCCACGTGTCGAATGCATGCAAGAGGACTTCGGTGTCCGAATGCCCTCGGTAACCCTTCTCGGGAGCACCAAGCTCATTGCGGATGTCTTTGAAATTATATATCTCGCCATTAAAGACGGTGACGAAACGGCCGCTTGGCGACACCATGGGTTGGTGTCCTTCGGGGCTTAGGTCGATGATCGAGAGACGTCTGTGGCAAAATGCCAAGCCGTGCTCGGGATCCGCCCATGTTCCCTCATCGTCGGGACCGCGTTTGCTGATCGCCCGTCCCATTCGTCGGGCCAGCAA
>JAYWBY010000588.1:0-3554 GCA_043781115.1 Pseudomonadota bacterium | reverse complement strand
CCTCGACGTCGACGACGATGGCCGGGCCGACGTCCGCGATCTGGCGGGCGAGCCGGCGCAACTTCGGACCCGCTTCCGGTGCCAGTTGGCTGCTGCCCGAGTTGAAGAGGTAACGGTCTGGTACGGCGATGCGGATGTAGTCTTCCTTCGGACCGGAGAGCAAGCTCATCCCCGCCGACTTCTCGACGCTTTCATTTTGGATCTTGCTGTTCAGAGCCTTCATGACGTCAGCCTGGTTCTTGGCGCTGGTTGCGGCGTGCTCGATTTTGCCGACGGCCTGGTCGAGGTCTTCGCCCAAGTTGAGCATGGCGACCAGCATTTGCAGCGCACGCATGCGCCGCGATTCGCTGACGTTGACTTCGCGCTCTTCGATCTTCTTGATTTTCTTGCCGAACGTCTGGGTCATTTCCTTCCCGAACGTCTTTAGTTGTTCTTGATCTATCTGGGAGAAGGAATAAAGGATGACGAAGAAGCCAAACAGCAAGGTCATCATGTCAGCATAAGAGACCAGCCACGGCTCCTGGTGCTCGTCGCCGTCACGATGCCGCACATATCTTTTTCCGCCTAGGAGGGACAATGCTTCGACCTCACCTTATGCGGCTTTGGGTTGTTCATCGGAGTTGCTATGGGGAACGTCTCGCCCGAGTTGGCGCCGCTCGCTCGGCAACAGGAACGACTTCAGTTGTTCTTCGACGAATTTGGAGGGCGTGTCGGTGGCGATGAGCATGATGCCTTCCACGACCATTCGGCGGGCGATGAGGTCCTCTTTGCTCTGCTTTTTCAGGTTCTCGGCGATCGGGATGAAGACAAAGTTCGCTAGGACGATCCCGTAAAGGGTCGCCACGAGTGCCAGCGCCATGGTTGGTCCGATCGTGGCTTTGCCGTTGGCGCTGCCGAGCGACTGCAGCAAGCCGATCATTCCCAAAGTCGTGCCCATCAGGCCGAAGGCCGGAGGAAACTTCGCCATCGTCTGGAAAATGCCGGCCTCGTCCATATACCTTTCGAAGTGCGTTTCGGCTCGCGTCTCGAGGAGAGTCTGAAGCTTGGCCAGGGACACCTCGACTTCGATCCAAAAGAGGATCTCGACGACGTCCTTTAGGAAGGGATCCGTAATCGACGGCAGCACTGCTTCCATGGCCGCCTTGCCGTTGCGCCGGGCTTTCGAGACCATCACGACCTCGCGGATGATCAATTGGTAGTCCCGATTGTTGCGGCCGAGCATCCTCTTGACGAACACCTTCGTCAGACCCGCGACTTTCGGCAAAGAGAAACAGATGAAACTCGCCGCGAGCGTCCCTCCGATTACGATCAATGCTGCATGGATGTCCAAGAACAGCATGAAGTGGTCGGTGGTCGTCAGCAAGGCGATGACGAAGACGGAAAGGGACGCCATGAATCCGATGAGTGTCGATATATTCATGATTTCTGTTTACCTCAGTAATGATCCCGTCTCGGCAGTCACCGCCGAAAAGTTGAATGATGAACAAAACTTGCCCGTGCAGTTCGAGCCGGGGAGCCGAGGATCGCAAGGGAAATTGCCGACTCTTGTAGTTTTTGTTCCAAAGTTTACGCCAAACCGCCTCAAGTTTTGTGTCCGAACTAGCGATGTTCTATTTATCGAGTTGTGGAGTAGTATGTCCGCTGGCTGGAAAAAAGTGGCGAATCATTGGCGCATGACGGTGCTCGTGTTGGCGTTCGCGCTGCCGTCTTTCGCTGCACCGAACGCTTTCGGTCAAGCCAAAGAAAAAGCCGACTCGTACTTTTTGGCGAAATCGTTCGAAGCGGCGGCCCACGCGGCCATTTCGCGTCACCTCGATGCGCGCTACTTTCGGGTCTTCGCCGAAGTCGTCATGAAGGACCTACCGGCCTCGCCGCGCGGCTACCTACCCGGCGCGAACGCGGCCGACCAAGACCCGGCCGTGGACATTCATCGGGCAAGGCAATGGGCGGACTCGGTCTCCCTGGATGTCTATGTCCGTTCGGACATGCTGAACGCCTCCAAAGGACTGATCTTGGAAGTCCTGCGCCGGGAACTGCGGCTCGACCTGCAAAATAAAGACAAGGTCACTTTCACGGCGATGCCGGTGCTCGAACCTGGGGTTGCTTCGACCGGCAAGGAAGCATCTGGCGCGCAAGGCAGCACCAGTAGCGGCGATCGCTATTTGCCGGCCCTGGTCGAGGCGATCCGGGGGCTCTCAGGGAAAGCGGCCGTTAAGCCGGCGGAAGGCGTAGACCTTTCGCACCAGTTGGCTGAGCAGCGCGACGCGATGAAACAGCAATTAGAGACGCAGCAAACGTCTTTGAACAAGATTGCGCAAGCAATCGACGGCAAGGCGGGGCCAGCAGCTGCCAACGCGTCGTGGCTGAGCAGCCTCGTGCTCGGAATTTCGATGCTGGCCCTGGCAGTGACTTTGTACCTCGGGGCCGTCGTTCTGGGAAAAAGTCTGGGGGCGATCGGCACGGGAATTGCCGGTGCAGCCTCTGATTTGGCGCGTTCCCTCGTCGAACACAACCGACAAGGGGCCGGAGGCGCGGCGCCCGGTGTCGCTACGGCGAATGCCGGAGAGAAAGAACGACCGACCGGCGCCCAGGCGTCAGTTGGCGGCGCCAGTAGGACGACGGTAGAGGCGCTGCGAAAGGCACTCCTGCCGAACATCGAAGCATGCGTCGGCACCACCGTTTTGACGTACGTGCGAGAAGTGGCGGAATCGAAGGAAGGGTTGGCGGTCGCCGCGGCGACTCTTGAGTTCATCGGGGAAAAGCTGGCTCAGCAGGTGTTCCAGGCCTTGCCGAACGCGCTTGGCCGGCGCCTCTTGAAATTCTTTCGCCGGGGCACCTATAGCGTCACCCGTGACGAAGCCCTGATTGACGCCGGGGAGCGCCTGGCGCAGGTGATCTTCCAAGAGCGCTTGCCCGTGCACTCGCACCTGGACCCGACGATCATGGCGCTCCTGTCGAGCTTTGCCGTGGAAGATCACTCGCGCCTTCTCGCCAAAATGGCGCCAGCCGTTGGTGCGCGCTATTTGAGCTATCTCTCTCCGGGTTTGATTTCGAACGTACTGGCGGCGGCGGCGGAGGCTAGCGACGACGTCCTGAGGATCCTTGCGACGCATGTGGCCCAACCGGTAGACTTGCGCCGGGCCGACGACGCCGACCGAGAAATCAACGCAGCGATCCAGTCGCACAAACGCCTGGACGACGCCGAGTCCGACGACGAGCGGCTGGACGTCTACGAAGAAATCCTTTCGAAGGTCTCCAGCGAAGTCGCGGAGAAGGTCGTCCGAGTCATGGAGAAATCGACCGGGCCGGCACTGCGCTACGCGGGCGAGCGGCACGTCTCGCTGGCGACTCTGTTCAAGCTCCTCCCGACCTATCAGGCTCGAGTGCTCGAGGGCCTGAGCGTGCGGGACATCGCCCTGGTAATCGACGAATCCGACCTGGCGAAGAGGAACACTGTCCTAGGACTTTTGTCGCCGAGGCGTCGGGAAATCGTCGACGAGGACGTCGAACGGGTCGCGGCGCTCGACGCTTTTTCGAAAAAGACCGCGGCACGC
>JAYWBY010000587.1:0-3561 GCA_043781115.1 Pseudomonadota bacterium | reverse complement strand
CATTGGAACCAACTCAACGGTGACGGCTGGATTGATTCGTGGGATCCGGCGAATGTCCCTCAGCGGGCTCCGGACGCCGACTTCATGGACTTGAAAGAGTACATGGAACAAGTCAAATTGGTGGGCGGAACGCCTCTCGTCGGCATCAACGTGACGTCGGGACACAAATTTCACCGCATCGACAACGGGGTCGCCGAAGCCGTGGCCTTGGCCAATCATGCGACGAAGCAATACGGGGTCGATCACTACTTCATCGACAATGAAAGATACGCCGTCAACAAGAAGACGCTGCTTCCGGATATGACGGTCGACGAGTATGCGGGCTACGTCAATCAATACGGCGCCGCCATTCGCGAGGTCAATCCGAACGCGAAGATCATCGTGAACTGGCAAAACTTCATCGACGACGGCCTCGGCGCCCTGCTCGCGAAGTCCGGTCAATCGATCGATATTCTCGACGTGCATTGGTACTGGAACTGGGACGAAGCCACGTTCGAGAATTGGGCCGGCGATCGGATGATGACTCACAAGGGCTCGACTTACATGAAGCTGATCCGGGACTTCAAAGACAAGCTCCGGTCTCCGGACGTCAAATCCAAAGCCCGGCTTGCCGCCTTCGAGTGGAACCTTGGACCGGTCAAGGCGGGCGGAGTAAAACCGAGCCGGTATCAGGCCGCATTGATGAGCTCCGAAATGATGATGCAATTCATCGCCGGCGGCCTCGACGCCGCCTGCTTCTGGCCTCTCCACCACAATGTAGTGGGCGGCGAAGATTGGGGCAAGCGTTCGGCGCTCGCGAAAGACGGTGCCAACGCGCTACAGGAAGCGCCGACCTACAAAATGCTGAGTCAGTTCTCGAGCATCCTCGGGGCTCGGTTGGTCAAGCTGACGACCAAGGCGCCCGGCGTGGTGGCTCTAGCCGCTTATTGGCCAGGCGATGAAGCCCTGACCGTCATGGTCCTTGAGAAGGGCGGTCGAAGCCTCGACCTCTCGCTCGCGCTGTCCAACTATATCGTCGCGGGAACCCATTACAATCTCGACACGACCACGTTCCGCGCGCCGAAAGGGGAGATAGCCGCCGACTCGGCCGAGATCGCCCCTTCGCCGCAGGTATTCGACCGCGCCACCGGCAAGGTGAATATCTCGGTGAGTCCTTACACTCTCACCAAGATCGTGATTCGCCGCAGCGGTTCCTAAGCCGCACGGCTTCTCAAGGCTGCTCCTGTCGAAAGCTCGTCGTGCTCTCGGTCAGCTCGGCTACTAGCGCGGCAAGCTCAGCTTCCGACATGCCCGCCCCTCCACCGGGAGACCAAAATCGCCTCGAGGCACTTTAACCACGGCCTCGTCGCGTCGCCAGCCATGCACAAGATCCCCCTCGCCAACCCGTATATACCACTGGTAGTGGTTGGCCTTACCTTCGAAACTCTAAATAGCGATGCCGCGCAAGAATATCGTGCCAAGGGATACCCAATCAGCGCACCTCGATTTTGCCGCACGCCAGGCAGCGAGTGGCACCGACCTGGATCCAATTCGTAGCAATGAAGCAAATGACCCCTGCAGCAAAAAGGGCCGCGGGCCAAATCTCGCGCCAGGCGGCGACGCCGACGGCACCCGTTACACAGAGCCCGAACGCACTCCAGCGTAGGGCCGAATAACGCGCGACGCCGCGCGGAAACAGTCTGTCCTCCCGTTTGGTGCTACCGCAGTGTCGGCAGCGCGCTAGAGCGCCGCGTGGCGGGCTCGGTTTCTCCTTAGCAATGTCAGAGGGCGAAGGCATTTTGAAAGGATAACATATCATCAAGCTTTTTATCGTTGGCTTCGCGGCGCCCGCGACGAGGGAATTCAAGACGAGACGAGGACGGCAGCATGATGCGCGAGGTGTTCGGCGACGAAAGTTGAGATGAAGAAATAACTGTGGTCGTACCCTTCGCGAAGGCGGAGTTTCAGCGGGTAGCCGGCGTCCGCGCAAGCCCCGCGAAGAGTTTCCGGCGTTAATTGGACGCCGAGAAATTCGTCCGCAGTTCCTTGGTCGACCAGCAGCGTCCGGCTCTTGTCTGTTGCGATCCGTACCAAGTGGCTCGCGTCGTAGTGCGACCATTTGGACCGGTCAGCGCCAAGGTAATTGGAGAAGGCCTTTTCGCCCCACGGCACGGCAGAAGGCGCGCAAATGGGAGCAAAGGCCGACACCGACTGGTATCGGTCGGGGTGCCGGAGCGCCAAAACCAACGCGCCATGACCGCCCATCGAGTGGCCCATGATGCCTTGCCGGCGAGGGTGTACCGGAAAATTCGCGGCCATCAAGGCTGGCAACTCGTTGACGACGTAGTCTTCCATTCGGTAATTGCGCCGCCAAGGTTCTTCCGTAGCATCGACGTAAAACCCGGCGCCGGTTCCAAAGTCCCAGCTTGCGTCTTCGCCGGCGACCCCAGCGCCCCGCGGACTAGTATCTGGTGCGACCAGAATCAAGCCGAGCTCCGCGGCGGCGCGTTGAGCGCCGGCCTTTAGGAAGACCGTCTCCTCGGTGCACGTCAGCCCGGCCAGAAAATAGACGACCGGACAAGGCGAACGTTCGGCTTGCGGCGGCGTAAACACGCCGAACTTCATTGCGGTCGAAGTAGCCGTCGACGCATGGCGATAGATCGACGTCCAGCCATCAAACGATCTTTGGCGTTTGACGAGTTCGAGCGCCGCACCCATCAGAAGGTCACCACCGAACGAATCACCTTGCCTTCGTGCATCAGCTCGATGGCGTGATTGATCTGTTCGATGGGCATGACGTTGGTCACGAATTCGTCGACCTTTAGTTCACCCTTCAAGTACCGGTCGACGTATCCCGGCAACTGGCTCCGACCCTTGACTCCGCCAAAGGCCGACCCGCGCCAAACGCGACCGGTCACGAGCTGGAAAGGCCGAGTCTTGATCTCTTGCCCGGCGCCGGCGACGCCGATGATCGTCGACTCGCCCCAGCCTTTGTGACAGCACTCGAGGGCCGAGCGCATGACGTCGACGTTCCCGATGCATTCGAAGGAATAGTCGACGCCGCCGTCGGTCATGCCGACGATGACGTCCTGGATCGACGCTTTGTGGTCTTTCGGGTTGAGGCAGTCAGTGGCGCCCAGTTCACGGGCAAATTTGAATTTGTCGGCATTGACGTCGACGCCGATGATGCGGGCGGCGCCGGCGAGCACGGCGCCTTGGATTACGCTAAGCCCAATGCCGCCGAGGCCAAAAACCGCGACGCTCGACCCGCGCGTGACCTTGGCCGTGTTGAAGACGGCGCCGACGCCAGTCGTAATGCCACAGCCGAGAAGGCAGACCTTTTCCAGCGGCGCCTTCTTATTGATCTTGGCGACGGCGATTTCCGGCAGCACTGTGTATTCCGAAAACGTCGACGTTCCCATGTAGTGATGGATCAACTTGCCGTTCTTCGAGAACCGGGAGGTTCCGTCCGGCATCAGGCCCTTGCCTTGCGTCGCACGGATCGCTTGGCAGAGATTGGTTTTCCCCGACTTGCAGAACTTGCATTCTCCGCACTCCGGCGTGTAGAGCGGAATGACGTGG
>JAYWBY010000586.1:0-3570 GCA_043781115.1 Pseudomonadota bacterium | reverse complement strand
TCGAACTGCTCCAGCGCCGAAAGACCGAGCTTCAAAAGTCCGTCGGCCCGCGTCTGCGTGTAAGCCGCTTGGTTTATGAAAACTTCGAGCGTCGGGCGAGTCAAACCGAAGTGATCGGGCGCGTTCGCAGCGCGGCGGCCAAACCCTGGCGACGCCAAAGTCGTGCAGCCGGCGGGATCGGAGATTGGACCGGCGCCGGGCACGTCGATATCGGTGCGAAAGCACACGAGCCGGTCGTTGCCGTCGTCGATCCAACCTTTGAGGAGCGTCTGGTCGAGGGAAATCGTCAAATTTTCGCCGAACGTCCAGGAGATTCCGCTGCTCAGGCCCGCCGCGGTATCGCTGCCGTCGGCCTTGTATACATGCCAATAGGGAGCTCCATTGGCGAATTCCAGGGCGAAACGCCGCTGATCCGTCGGCCCCAAAGTCGCCGACCAGGCTACCGTGTCGAAACTCACGAAGTAGTTTCCGAAGTCACCGAGCACATCAGGTTTGGCTTTCGTCTTGATCGTCAGCACGACATGCTTCGCCGTTTGAACGGCGCTGCTTTCGACGACGTCGTACGGAGAGAGGTTCGTAGGAACGTCTCCCGGCAGATCGGCGAGCGGCAGATCGCCGTTGCCCCTGCCGACGCCTGGTCCGAAGACCAAATCCGTCAAAAAAGTCTTCGAGGTCACGGGTGAGGGCGGCAAAATATGATCGGAGGCATACGGCACGAGCACCGGCTTATTCCCAGTATACAAGGCGCGCGTCACCGTTTTAGCTGCGCCGACCTCGGCGCGAATCGAGATCCGGTAGGGCGGTCTGAGCAGGACCGGGCCGAGATAATTCAGTTCCGGCGTGGCGCTGTTCGGATCGACCGAGTAGCGCCACTTCGTCCCAGGAGCCCCAGCTATGCGCAAGAGGGCGCTGGTGTCGGTCGCGTCGCCGGGGTCGGCGCCCGCTACTTTTGGGTTCATGCCGCGGAAATACTCTTCGCCGTCAGGATAGCCGTCGCCGTCCGTGTCGGCGAGCGCCGGGTCGGTGCCGAGGAGCTCCTCGTCCAAGCCGAGTAGGCCGTCGTCGTCTTTGTCTTGGAAGAGTTTGAACGGGTCAGCGTCGGCCGCCGGCTCGCCCGGCTCGACCCAATAGCGGAAAAGGTCGCTCAAGTCCTTGCCGGTTTCGGCTTCGAGGAACGTCTTGAAGCCGGTCGAATCCATCGGTTCGTTGACGGCGAGCTGGAAAGCCTTCCGCAAAGGCTCCTGGCCGAGACGGACCTCTAGCAGGTCGAGGAACATCAAACTTTTCTCGTAACCGGAGGTGGACACTTCGGCGCCCCACGTCGCGAGCGGAAAGTTGTCCGGCTTGCCGTTCAAATGGTCGAAGTAACGGTCGAAGCGCAGCTTCCTCAAAAAGCGATGCACCGCGCGCGCCGGATAGTGCCGATAAAGCACGCGCTCGGCGCTCCACTCGGACATGCCTTCTTGCAGCCAACGGGGCGAGAGCTCCGAGTAGCGGGCGTTTTGATAATGCGCCAATTCGTGAGCGAGGAGCTGCGCTTTCGATAGAATGCTGGTGTTCTCACCGACTGTCGTCAGAACGCCTCGGTCCGAAGTGTTGAGGCCGGCGTAGCCGTTTTCTTCCTTGTCGACGAAGAAAAGCGGCAATGAACCATTGCCATACAAGGGAATGCCGTTGATCGCTTCAAGCTCCGGCAAGAGCGCGGCGCCGAGGCTAAGGTACGGATCGGCCAGCGCGGCTTTCGGCAAATTTGCGTCTTGGCGAAAGTCGAGCAACCAGCGGCGGCCGTCGGTCGGTGAACGCACGAGGCCCCGACTCAAGGCGAAGCTCGAGCGCAAGAAAAGCGGCTCCGTCCGGTCGAGCACCGTCGCCCCGAAGCTGGTATCCAAGGCATAGGGCCTCACAACGAGATCGGTCTGATCTTTGAGAAGCGGCACATCGCTCTTGGCCACGCTGATCTCGACGACGTCGCCGACTCGGGCAAAGGTCGAGGGACTCGGCTCGATGACTTGGCTGCCGTCGCGAAGCGTCAGGGTCAACGTGCCTTTACTGACTTCCGCCCGGTAGGCAAACGAGACGCCCTTGCCGAAGGTCGCCAACGTGATGTTCGATGGGCCGATGTCGACGCCGTAAGTGAACCCTTCGCCGGTGCGCGGCTTGGCCGCGAGAGTCAAAACGAAGCGGAACGTGTCGTCGTCTTCGCCGGCTTCGGCCGACACTAGGTCGGTCGCGGCCATCGATTGCGGCACGTCGCCGTGACCGTCCTGTACGAAGAGGGGGCCTTGGGCTGCCCAGTCGCCCGCGGTTCCGTCAGTGACGATGTTTGCGGTCAACCGTTCAGCCAATCCTTGGGGGGCGAAGGTTTCGTTGCCCTCGGTCACGGCGGCGAGGCCCGGTAAGGGAGTAGGTGGAGAAGGCGAGGGTAGGCGTGACGCCCCAATGGGCGCGACGGGAGTGATGAAATCGGGGTCGAGCGTGAACGCGAACTCGCGAACCGGGCCACGACCCGACGACACCTGAGCCTGGGCGTACACCCGCACTGGCGGCAAGAGGACGAGCGGCTCGGTGTATTCTCGAAGGTCGCCGACCGGCTGGTCCTCGGCGAAGGGACGGAACGAGTAGAGGACCTTCGCGCCCGGCTCACTGAAGAGCTGGAGTAAAAGAGTGCCGGAGATGGGGCCTGCCGGGGGCGCGCCAGCCACATCGCGACTGCCCGTCGGCACCGCCGAAACCGGGGGCGGCGAATTCAAAAAGTCCGGCACGCCGTAGCCTTGGATGTAGTCGATGGCCGGCTTTTTCTCGAACCGGCCGCAACTCGCCAGTCCAACTAAGCAGACCGCCCAGAGGACGGCCGCGCGGCCCTCCAAACCCTGGCGGAGCCCGGGTGATTCAGGTAAGTTGTGCAAGCGTCTGCGCATGTTAAGTCTTCCCTCCGGCGTTTCGGCGCTAAGCCCCCCTACGCTTGAGGGAATCAGCGGTTTTTTGTGATAAGCCGCTGTTTTGCAAGGAGTCCCGCCCCATGTCCGAGCTTCGAGTCAAACTCCCCGACGGTTCCGAACGCAAGTACCCCGCGGGAACCACTTTCGCCGACGTCGCCCTGAGCATCGGCGCTGGTCTCGCGAAAGCCGCGTTGGCGGTGAAGGCCAACGGCGTCGCGCGCGACATGACCGAGAAGTTGGACGACGGCGAAACGAAACTCGAAATCCTCACCGGCAAAAGCGAAGGCGGCCTAGAAGTCTTGCGCCATTCCACCGCGCACGTCTTGGCGATGGCCGTGCAGAAGCTCTGGCCCGGCACGCAAGTGACCATCGGTCCCGTAATCGAGAACGGCTTTTTCTACGACTTCGCCTTTCCCGAGGGCGTGAAGCTCAGTGACAAGGATCTCGAGAAGATCGAGGTCGAGATGAAGGCCATCGTCAAGGCCGACCACAAAGTGCAACGCGAGGTCGTGTCGTTCGACGAAGCGATCAAGCGCTTCAAGGACCTCGGCGAGAAGTTCAAGTGCGAGATCATCAGCGAGTTCCCGAAGGGCGAGGAGATCAAAATCTACGGGATGGGTGACTGGTTCGA
>JAYWBY010000585.1:0-24119 GCA_043781115.1 Pseudomonadota bacterium | reverse complement strand
TCCGATCAGGCGCGCCAGCTCGAAGAGGAGGCCCGCGCCCAGGAGGCGTTTGCCGCCTTCACCGAGGCCGTGGGCACAGAGACCGACGTTCTGGTGCTGGCCGAGCAGGCGACGGCGCTCCCGCCTATCAGCATCGCCATCGCGAGATGATGCAAAGAAAGCTGAGACCTACGGATCATGCCGCGCTCCTACGGTTGCTACTCTGGCCTTGGGGCCTTTTCGGAAAATGGCGAATTTGCTTAAGGAGTATTTCGACCCGCTTCGGCGCTTCACCGCCAACCAACGCAACGGATCCATAGATATTTTCTAAGGTTTTGCTGCCGCTGCTAAGAATTCTTTACTTTGGAGCACGGTTCTATTATTAGATATGATTAACGATTGAGATTTTCTTTAAATTGATGAAATCAAGAGGCGCAAATGCCCCGCAACATCAGACTGTTCGGCTCGTTAGTCCTGGCTTTTATGACGCTTTCGGCCTGTGGCTCGCCCTTCATCAAAGGCTGGCGTAACACGGAGAAGGAGTCTCGGACCCCCCAGGAGCAATGCTCGACTCTGAAGGGCTTTCACTGGATCGAGGGTTCGTGCCAGAAGGACGGCGACTCCAGTCTCAACGACGTGTCGGAGGAGCAATGCAAAACTTACACGAACGCCACATGGCTCAGCGACAAATGCGTCTATTTCAAAGACTTGGAAACCGCCGAGCTTTGCTCGACCGTCGGCTGGAAGTGGGCGGCGGGCAGCTGTCGCTTGCCGGCCGAGGCCGACTGCCTGGCCGACTCGTCCAAGCAATACATTAAAGACAAGTGCGTCGTCCGCCCGACCTTGGCGTTGACCGGCGACGTGACGCAGATCGTCAGCGCGGGCGCGGTCTTCACGCCGCTCGACTTGGTGCTCTCCGCCGGCGCGCTCGCGGAAGTTTCCGAGCCGCAGACCTGCCCTGGCTTCTTCAAGATCGACGCAGGCAAGTTGACCTCGTCACCGGCAACAGCCGGCACCTCGTGCGAGGCCGACCTGGTGGCGCACGCCGGTGGCGCGACGTCGCTGCCAGTGCACGTTACGGCCAAGATTGACGCCGGGTTTTTGAGCTACTGCAACGACTTCACGAAGGATCCCGCGAAGGCCTTGGCCGAACGCGAGATGGCGCGCACCGTGTTCATCCTGAAGCAAGCGTCGAAGAAGACGACCTGCGACGAAGTCGCGAAAGAGCTCGGCGACGCCACGTCGATCGACTTAGCGAACTCCGGCGTCACCGACCTTCGGCCGCTTACGGGCTTCACCAAATTGCTGTATTTGGACCTGACCGGCGATCTACTTAAAGATCTGTCTCCGGTCGCGCATTTGCCGAGCCTCGAGACGATCGGCCAACCGCGGTTCAAAGGCGCGCACACCGAAGCAAATTGTCCGACGACCGCTGGCTTCAACTTCGCCGTGGCCGACTTCTGCCTGTCGCTGTGAGCTCCTTGCCGACCTATGCCGATGTCCTGGCCGCCGCCGAACGCGTCAAGGGCATCGTCCACAGGACGCCGGTCTTGACGTCGCGATTCTTCGACGACGCGACCGGCGCGCAAGTCTTCTTTAAATGTGAAAATTTCCAGCGCGTCGGCGCGTTCAAATTTCGCGGCGCGGTGAATGCCGTCAATAGCCTCTCGGACGCAGCGGCGGCCAAGGGCGTGATTACGCACTCGTCAGGAAATCATGGCCAGGCCATCGCTTTGGCGGCGAAGCTGCGCGGTATCAAAGCCATCGTCGTGATGCCGAACGACACGACGCCGGTGAAAGTCGACGCGGTGCGCGGCTACGGCGCCGAAGTGCATTTTTGCGAGCCGGGCACCGCCAATCGCCAACGTGCCGCCGACGAGATCGTCGCGCGGACGGGCGCCGTCCTAGTTCATCCGAACGACCATGATTTGGTCATCGCTGGCCAAGGGACCGCGGCCCTCGAACTCCTGGAAGACCAACCGGATTTGGACTTCGTTGTGACGCCCGTTGGCGGCGGCGGCTTGATCTCCGGGACCGCGCTCGCCGTCAAAGGCAAAAAGCCGAGCGTCCAAGTCGTCGGCGCCGAGCCCGAGCAAGCAGCTGACGCAGCGGCGTCGCTGAAGTCGGGTGCCGTCGTTACGATCACGCCGCCGAAGACGATCGCCGACGGTTTGCGTAGCGCATCGTTGGGTGTGCGCAACTTTCCCTTGGTGACGCGTCATGTTTCGGACATTCTGACGGTCAGCGAACGAGAGATCGTCGAAGCGCTCGGCCTGGTCTTGGCGCGCATGAAGATCGTCATCGAACCGTCGTCGGCCGTGGCCGTGGCTGCGCTGCTTAAATATGCGGAGAAATTCGCGGGGCGGCAGGTGGGCGTGATCCTCAGCGGGGGGAACGTGGACGTTCTCCCCCTGCTGAGTCAATTCATCACTTCTTGAAGTAGGCCTTCAGGCCGGCCTGGGTGGCCTTCATGCTCTTCTCGCCTTTTTTCCAGTTCGCCGGGCACACTTCGCCGTGCTCTTCGTGGTACTGGAGGGCTTCGACGAGGCGCAGCATCTCGTCGATGTTGCGGCCGAGCGGCAGATCGTTGACCGTTTGTTGACGGACCTTGCCGGTCTTGTCGATCAGGAACGTGCCGCGCAGCGCGATGCCGGCGTCCGGAATCAGGACGTCGTAGTCGCGGGCGATCGTCTTGTTCAAGTCGGCGATGAGCGGATAGCGCACGCCTTCGATCCCGCCATCTTCGCGCTTGGTGTTCAGCCACGCCAAGTGGGTGTTGGCGCTGTCGACCGAGCAACCGAGCACTTCCGTGTTGAGCTTCTTGAACGCGTCGGCCTTCTCTTGGAAGGCGTGGAGTTCGGTCGGGCACACGAAGGTGAAGTCGAGCGGGTAGAAGAACAGCACCACGTACTTGCCGCGGTAGTCGCTGAGGCTAACCTGTTTGAAATCGCCGCCGACGACGGCAGTCGCTTTGAAGTCCGGAGCATTTTTACCAACTAAAACGGCCATGGATCATCCCTCCTTAACTTTGGAGTCATGAGGAGACCACAGGGAGAGGGAGCCTGTCAACGCCGTCGGCCGAGCCGAATAACGGACTTATCTGTATGTAATTTAAGACTAATCCAAAGATCGTCTCGCCTCGGCGCCGGACCTTACCGATGAATTTACACAAGTTCCAGTCGTGGAGCGTTTGAAATGGTTCGCCCCGTCGTCCTTTTGCCCGCCGTCATTATCGTCTGCGCCTGCAATTGGTTCAGCGGCAAAAGCACTTTGGTCAATTCGGCCTCGTCGTCGGTCCAGCAGGGGCTCCAGGTTGATCAAGTGGCCGAAGCCCCTGGCGTCGAAGTATTGATCGGCGCGGGAACTGTCGCGAGTGACACCGCCGTATCGGTGCACCTCGGCACCGACATTGCCAATGCCGTTACGTCGACCAAACTAGGCGCGCCTGCGCTTTCGTCCGTGGGCGCCGCCGTCACAGTGTCGGCCAGTGAGGTCGTCGAGCTCTCGGGCGCGGGGGGCACACTGATCCTGCCGCTGAACTCGGCGAACTCGGCGAACTCGGCGGAGTTGGCGCTCCAAACTAGCTTGACCGACGACGACCCGTTCACCCGCTTGGTTATCGTCTACAAAGTCAAACGGGCGGATGGCTCCATGCGCCTTGGCCTGATTCCTCGGGCCAAACTCATCCTTTCCGGCGGCAAGGTCTTGGTGCCGTTTCTCTACTTCGGCACTTATCAAGCGGCGCTCGTTCCCGAGGGACAGGAGGCCGACGTCGCCAGACCCGCGGAAATTGTTTCGGCGACGGACCGTTGGTGGGCTGAGTAGGGCCATAAAGCCTGGCAACGGATGGAAAAATAAACATATTGATAATGATTATCATTATCTGTTAGGTTGGTGTGTGTCGAATCTAAACCTAATCTGGACCTAAGCTGGAGCTGAATATGATCCGTTTCGCAGTCCAAGCTTCCACCACCCTTCTTTCAGTCTTCGCCGCTTCGTCCATCGCGTCGGCGGAAGTTCCCATGGACGAGATGACCCGCTATTTGGCGAACGCTCAAGCCATCGTCGATCAGCTGCAAAGCGACGGCCCCGACTCGACCTTGGTAGCGGACGCCGTGACCGAGATGCTCGAGCTCGCCAAGCCGGTCTTGATCGCCTTCGGCGAGCGCCACACGCAGTGCATCGCGCAACTTGCCAAGGTCGTCGAGCTCTATCCTGAGATCGACCAATGGTCGGCTCCAGACATCCGTCGCAACATCGAAGCTGCCGGTTCATTGCCGCGAGCTAGCGGCTGCTACCCGGCGCGCGACGTCATCGCCCATCCGGCAATCGTTCGCGCCTTCGCTCGCCTCGGTCTTCAGACCAGTGACCGCCAAGGTCTGCTGGCCGAAATAAACGAAGGCATCGAGCACATGCAAGAGATCCAACAGCAGTTGACCTCTGGTCAGTGAGCCTCACAGCTCCTTCGTCATCAAAATGCTGGTGGCGACGAAGCCCAAACGGTCATAGAGCCGCTTGGCCTCCGTGTTGTAGCCGAAGACGTTGAGCTGCAACTTCTTGATGCCGCGCGTCCGGAGCCGTTCTTCCAAAGCGGCGATCGTCGCTCGACCGTGGCCGCGGCCGCGCTCACTGGCTGCCATCGCTATGTTGTAGATGTAGGCCGAGGGTATGTGCTCCTCGGCTCTGATCGCAATCCAAAGGTGCCCGACGGTCCGGTCTCCGGAGACGACCGAGTAGAGTTCGTGGTGCGGCGTGTCGAGGCCGAGCGGCAGGACTTCGGCCATTTGTTTGGCCGACAACCCGTCGGCCTCTTCCTCGCTCCATTGGCCGGAGCGCACCTTCGTCTCCGCGTACGCTTTGATTTCGCCCGGCAGCCAAGCGGCGAACTCGTCGGCGGTGAGGGGGCGGAGCTCGATCATCTGGTCCATGTTACTGGAACATCGCGACGGGCGCACCGGTGTCGTTATAGAGAACCTGGACGCCGAAAACGTTCGAACAATTCTTGCCGTTGCGAGCAATGATCAGGGAGCCATATGGCACGCCAATGCAACCGTCGCTACCGAAGTGCGAGACGAGCGCCTGCAGAGTCACCGTCGGGACCGAACAGGTCGTCGACCCGGAGAAGCCCGAGAAACCCTCGCCGATGTAGCAGGTCGCTTGCGGAGCGCTCAGCTTGTAGCGTGCCGTGTTGAGCTTCGAGCACAAAAGGCCGGAGTTCGACGCGCCCGTGGCGACTTCGTTGGCGCCGCACTGGGCGCCGCGCAGGACCGCGGGCTCGCGGACGAGCATGTCGCGCGCTGGCAACGGGCAGCAGCCGACGATGAAATTCTTCGAATCATCCGCCGTGTAAGCGGCATAGTTTGCCGGGCATTGGCTCTCCGGACCTTCGATGCCGAATTTGACGTTGGCCGTGGTGCACGCAGTTGGCCGCTGGACCTTGTCGTCTTCGGTGATGACGGACGGGTCGGGCTTCGCGTCCTCGGCGGTGGTGCCGAGCTTGGCGCCAAAGTCGTCGGAGTGATCGCCGTTCTTGCCGGGACCGTTCGGGCCGTTCGGGTCGTTCGTGCCGTTTTCTTCGTCATTTTGATCGTCTGGGCCGTCGGCGGCGTCTTTGCCTTTGCCGCCGTTCTTCGCGTCGGTATCGTCGCTGGAGTTCTTTTTCGCCGCGGCTTGCTGCGAATTGGCGAACTTGGCGTCACCGGTGAGCGTGTTTTGGCAACCGGCGAAGCTCGACAGTAAGACGGAGGCGATGACGAATCGAAGCACGAGATACTCCTAGCATTGGTCGGGGCGTATCAAACGTATCGGATCGTCGGCGCGATGACTTTATCTAACGAAAATTAGTCGAGAAAATCCCAACGATTCTCAACTGGTTTTTGTATGCCTATCCGGAAAGCGTACCTAATACTAATCCCGAGGATAACGCGACAGCGACCAACACCCGCCAGGGGTTGTTTTGTCCGGCTACAAAAAGCTCAGGGCGGCCGTTCCTTGTCTCAGAGATTCAGTGGGCTCTTCTTTTAACCAAGACACGCTCACAGCCGATCGCCATTGCGACGCCGCGAGCCCAGATCGGGCCATTAGGTACGCTTTCCGGATAGGCATTGGTTTTTGCGCCAATTACGTCGACCGGATGGAGCGGCCGAGCGAGTTCAAAGAGTCTGCAAGAACGCGACGACGTCGGCCTTTTCCTCGGCGCTCAATTTGGTGCGCAGCACGAGGTTGAAGAATTCGACGGTGTCCTCGAGCGTCAAGAGCCGGCCGTCATGAAGATAGGGCGGCGATTCCTTGATGCCGCGCAGCGGGAACGTCTTGATCGGGCCCTCGGAGCTTGCCATCATGCCATTGATCAGCCGCGGTTTGTAGAAGCGCTCGACCTGGAGGTTGTGCATCGTGTTGTCGGTGTAGTAAGGCGGCGTGTGGCACGTCGCGCATTGCGCTTTGCCGAAGAAGAGCTCTTGGCCGCGCAGTTCGCTGGCACTCGCCAGGTCCGGGTCGAGTTTGCCATCGAGGCCGAGCTTCGGCGCCGGCGGGAAGTCGAGGATCTCTTGGAACTCGGCCATGTCCTGCACCTGCGAGCCGCGATCTAGAGGGTTCATGCCTTTGCGCGTGGCGGCGACCGGGTCGCCATCGAAGTAGGCGGCACGTTGCTCGAACTCCGTGAAGTCTTCGATCGAACGCAGGGCGCGTTGCGAGCCGAAAAGCCGCTGGATGTTGACGCCCCGAAGCGACGGCGTGTCGACGCGATGGCGGAATGCCTGCGGCCGAATGTCGCCCACCAAGTGATGGGCGGCGTTCGAATGGCCGTTGACGTGGCAATCGAAGCAGGCTACGCCGAGGCTCGAATGCTCCGAGCGCCGGTCGAGCGTCAAGTTGAATTGCTGCTGGGCGAACGGCGTCACCAAGAGCCGGACGCCGTCGAGCTGTTTAGGGTTCAAGATGTCGCCGAAGATCTCGTTGAAGTTCGCCATAGTCACCAGCTGGCCCTGCGAGACGTCGCCGAGGTCGGTCCGGGTCGTCAAGAAAATCGCCGGCGGAAATTCCGGCAAGAAGCGGTCAGGAAAGTCGAAGTCCAAGTCGAAGCGCGTCAAGTCGCGACCGGTTTGGCGTTTGACCTCGTCGATGTGAAACTGCGGGAACACCATGCCGCCTTCCGGATGATTCTCGTGCGGGAGAGGCAAGAAGCCCGCGGGAAAGAGGTCGCGTTGGCGCATGTCGGCCGGGGCGAGCGCCGCCAGCGACTCCCAAGTCACGCCGGCCGGGAGCAGTGCCCGAACACCGATCTGTAACGGTTTGCCGCGAGTCATCGTCATGGTCGGGCTCGGACGGTCGGCGAGATCATAGCGGGCCGCCAAAAGCTCCATTTGCCGCTGCATCGTCGCCGGTTTGGCGGCCACATAGCAGGCCATCATCGCCGGGAAGTCGACGTGGACGTCTCCGGCCGACGGTCCGAACACGGGCGCTGGACAATGAGCCGGCTCTTCGTCACCGGCCAAGGCCCGAAGCAAGCTCTCGGCTTCGTCCGGCGCCGTCACCGACAGCGCCTCTTGCCGGTCGATGCCCGAAGGGCTGGCGGCAAAAACAGGAGCCGCGGCCACCGTTCCAATCAAAAGCAATGCTCGCGCGGGACCGGGAAGTCGTCTCATTTTTTCGCTCCTTGCAAAACCGCTACGGGTGTAGCGACGTGTAGACACCATCAGCGTCGTACGATGCCGCATGGAACGACGAAGTCGGCGCGCGGTCGGCAATGCAAGGGCGAGGCCACCGCGGCGTCGGACCTGTCTCCGAAAGGAGGCAACTAGAAGCTGGTACCAATCATGAGGCTCGGAATGAAGAGCTTTCCTTCCTTGCCCAGCCGCACCAGATGGCGGCGCTCGTTCGGTCCGGCCGGGTATTCGTTGGCGCGGTCGGCCGTGACGCTGGCCTTCTGGACTTGGAGCGGCTGGTAGTCCATGCCCCAGCGCGCGCCAAGGGTGAAGGACTTCCACTGCCATTGGTTGCCGATCGAGAAGACGAAGCCGCGCGTCTCGACGCGGTAGGTGAACGCCGAGTCGCGGTCGCTGATGCTGTCGTATTCGCCGCTGTCGACGGGATGCTCGACGGCGACCTGCTCGGCTAAGCCGATTTCGACGAAGAAGCTGTTGGCGACGAACTGTTGGACGGTCAACGACAGGGCGTCGTCGACGTACGAGCAACGCACCTCCAGGCAAGACTTGCTCGTGCGATACGTCGCGCGGACGATTTGGTCCGGCGAAAGGTAGACGCCGAGCGAACCGCCAGTGGCGATGCCGGAATGGTCGCCGATGAAGATCGACGCCGGTTCGTAGTCCCAAGTGCCGTCCTTGCCTTGGCGCTCGGTGGCGCTCGGAATGGACGGCGTTTTCTGGCGGGCCAAGGCCGAGGGGGCCGTCAGGATGGCGACCAGGACTAGAAATAGCGTGACTGGGTAGTGATTCATGGCGACCTCGTTCTTGTTCAAGGGGACTCTCGCGAGCCATCACCTTAAGAACGAAGGCCTAGGCGCTTTAGCGCCACGGATCATACAAGTAGCTAATCTATTTGGAGGATCCCACGGGCCAAAAAGTCACCGCGTGCGCAACCGGCGACGAGAAAACGAGCTGCCCAGACTGCATGTCGTAGAGGTGCGGCTGCATGCCCGAACCCCAATCGGTGACGAGTAGATACCGGTCTTGCGCCATTAGCTGGACGACGTCGTTTGGACGGAAGTCGAAACCCGGGATGCGCTTCAGCTTGTCTCCGTCGGTGAAAAAGGCCAACCCGGTCGCATGCGGCTCGTCGCCGCGCGAACCGCGGAAGACCAAGCCGCGCGGCCAGCCGGGTTGCAGCAAAGACCACCAGGCCGCGTCGCTCTGTTGGTCGGCGGGCTTTAGGCGTTCCTTGAGGTGGGAGGCGAGCGGCGAATCGGCGGCGACGGGGCGGAACTCCGCGGAGTTCGTCAAGAGGCGCGCGGATTGGCGCCGAGCGACCGGATCGCGCGCCAGCTTTTCGTAGAGATCCAAAGCGTGCACGCCCGGGGCGCCGTCGGCGCAGCAGCGGCTGCCTTTGGTCTCGAGTGGTCGCCACGCGCCGTCCTCGAGCAAGAGCGCATGCACCAAAATGTGCTGGCCTTCGGGGAAAAGCGACGTTTTATAGCGACCCCCTTGAAACTCGAGTTCGGTCGGCGGAGTCGCCGCGGCGGAGTCGCCGCCGGGTGGGTTCAGCACGTTGATTTGTTGGTTCTCGGTGAAAGCTATGACGCGACCGTCATCGTCGAACATGTAGTTCACCGGCTCGCCCGGTTCCGCCGCCACCAGCCGCTGGCTCTTGTGACGCTTGATGTCGACGAGGAAGAGCAGCTCGTCCCTAGACTCTAGGGCTTCGTCGGCGAACCATACCAAGGCGGCGTCGGCCTGAAGATTCCACGCGACCTGCACTTTGGGGCAATCGACCGCGAAGCGCGCGATCTCGTCTTCTTCTCGGCCTCCGACGCTCATGCGGTACCAGGCGCAGCCGCCGGCGTGGGGTTCGAAGACCGAGAGCCAAAGCGGCGGATCGGCGAGTTTCAACGCCGCGCTAACGATCCAAAGGGCGGCCGCGAGCGCGGCCAGCAAGGTGCCGGTAATCCCAATGATGACGATGCTTTGCGTCCGCATGAAAGGTATTCTACGCGCTTGCCTTGGGTTTGGCGATGCGGTACGTAGCCTAAGTACTCCGAAACTCTTTTCTCGTTTACCTGGAGGCCCCGATGCTGAAGCTCCGTACCCTCGCCTGTCTCTTGAGCGTTGGCGTGCCGTGGACGACGGCTTGCGACACAGACAGCATGGGGGCGCAAAGCCACGCACCCGAGGCCTCGAAGTGGGACTTCGCCAACACGGTCGACCAGGCCGGCTTCAACGCCAAGTTGAAGGATCTGGACGGCATGGCGGCCGAAGCCGGACGCGGCGGCTTGCCCGCCAACCAAACGCGCGGGCCTGCGGGCTTCGGCGCGGCGCTCGGGATCTTGGACCGCTTTGCCGGCGTCGAGGATGCGCGTGAAGCGGCATCTGCCGTCAACTCGGCTGACTGCGCCACGCTGCTGCAAATCTTCGCCGTCGCCGACGGGGCGCCCGAGCGCAAGACGACGACCGGATTTTCCTTGAGCGACGGCGAGAGCTGCGGCGACGCGGTCAAAGGCCTGAAATCCTACTACTCGCAGTCTCTCGATGCGTTAAAAGCGCAAGTCGGCTGGCTGAAGAAGCTCGCTCCCGGCTCCGAACTCTGCGGCATGCGGGTCGACGCCCTGCCGGTCGACGCGAAAGCGGCGGCGATCGCCTTCAAGCTCACGCCCGCAGGGCTCACGACGGGCCAGCACTACGACCAAAGCATTTACGGCGCCGCCAACGACGACCAGGTCGGCTACATGACCACGCTCTCTGCGGGCTGCGACAAGACGAAGGGAGTCTGCACGTCGTCACCGGAATTCTCGATCGTAGCCAGGTCTGAAGCCGTCGGCCAGCTCGCCGCGAAGA
This sequence comes from Pseudomonadota bacterium, assembly GCA_043781115.1. Taxonomy (GTDB): domain Bacteria; phylum Bdellovibrionota_B; class Oligoflexia; order Oligoflexales; family CAIYRB01; genus CAIYRB01. The sequence goes on along the minus strand of JAYWBY010000585.1, from coordinate 13,632 downwards.
CTCTCGACTTGAAGAATTCTTTCGCTGTCCAGTTCAAGATCGACGACAGCAAGGGCGGCGAATCCCGCGACGTCGTCACCGAAATTTCGACGGCTTCGTCGATCAGCGGCCTGAACGGCACCGATCCTCTGAAAGCCAACGAGTCGACGAACTTCGTGCTCACCGGGGACCCGACCGAGGCGCCCGGTGCCGAGCCCTTCAAGGCGACTTTGGCGCTCAATCTCGAAGAAATGGCGGAAGGCGTGCTAAAAGTCTCGGGCAGCCTGACGACCAACGAAAGCGGCGCCGCGCCGCACGTTTTTAGCGCTGAATTCAAGCGCAACGGCGACCAGTGCAGCGTCGAAACGACGAAGGTTCCGGCCGCCGAATCGCCGGCCTCGGGCATCTCGTATTTCAAGCCGGAAGAGCTGGTCGGCAACTGGGTCGGCCCTTGCGGGATGTCGAGCCTCGGCGATCTCGGTGGCAGTACGTACGAAGAGCGTTCGCTCTTCGACGGCACGCGCGTAACGCGAGTCTTGACGACATATTCCGACAACGAGTGCTTCGCCGGCAAGGAAACCTCGACGATCACGCTGACGGGCACCTACGTGGTGAGCGGGGCCTTGCCGGACGGCAAGTATGACGGCGTATCGGAGTATGGACTCGACCAGACCTACGACGGCTTCGACCTGACCATCTCGAACGACAACTTCATCGCCAACCTGAACCGCGCCAAGGTCTGCGGCAAGGGCGACTGGAAGAAGGACGAGCCCGTGCACTTCGCGCCGGGCGTTTGCTACTTCGACATCGGCGGCAACCCGCTCTTGAGCCTCTACTCCATGCAGCGCACCGCCGAGTTCACGACGGTGCGCCCCGACGCGAGCCACCAAATCCTAACCTTCTCGCAAAGCTCCTTCAGCGGCGGCGAAACCGCGGCGACCCGCGCCCGCCTCGCCTCCGGTTCCGGCAAAACCATGAAGCTGGATGGGGTCAGGCACCTCCAGTAAGTGCCCGATACGCCGTTCATATTTCAGTCGGGCCTAGGGTGCCCGTCGACGCGCATTTGAAAAAGGAAGTAGGGCGGGATGCAAGCGCCGTCGCCCCCGGAGGTCCGGGCGCAAAGGTAGTCGTCGCGACAAGGCTTGAGCTCGTCGCAGGCGCGCAGCCCCGCCGGTCGAACGTTCTCCGCCAAACACTTAGTGAAGGCCTTGCCGAGACCAAGGCAATCGTTGAAGGGCTGCAGCAGCGCGATCGCGCCGCAAGCCACGTGCGGCAGCTGGCTCTCGCAAGCGACGGCGCACATCCCCTCCGGGAAGCCGACCGAGTTGACTTCGCAGACTCCGCTCTGGCAGTGAGACTCCTTGCCGGTCGTGACGCGGTCTCTTCGAGCGTCTTCGTGCGGGTGCATGACGCCGCTCTCGCAGGGATTGCCGACTTCTCCTTGCTGCTCGGAAAAACATTGGCCGACCGTGTGATCCGTCGCGGAGAGACCGTGCCCTTCACAGCGGAAACCTGCGTTGCAAGTCCACGCCGCGAAGCCAGCGTCGCCGAGGCCGCAGTGTGAACCGTACCCGCCTTCTCCCGTTGCGGCGCGCTAGGAGGGCGGTCGCGCGGGGTCGGCCTCCTCGCCCTTGGCCGTGGCTTCCAGGAAGCGGGCGCGCCTCGGTAAATCCAGCGCAAGATGCGGCGAGCCCGTGACGTTGACGGCGTTGACCGTCGCCGTGTCGGCACGGTCGACGCCGAGGAGGTGGAAGCCGGCGACGCTCCGCCCTTGGTGACAACCGGCGCAACTCAAGTCGTCCAGCCGCCGCAGGACCGCCGCGGGAGACGTGAGCGACGCCAGTCCTTTGGTCTTGGCTCCGCGCCAATCGGCTTCAGTGTAAAGGCGGGAGTAGGGCCGGTTGTTCAGCCGCGTCAGACCGCGCGGCGATACGCTCGTCGCTTTCAAAGCCAAGAATTCGTCCGGGACGACCAGCGTGCCGGCGTCGAGCGCCGCGAGTTGCGCCGGTTGCCCGAGCCAGGCGTGAAGCTTGGCGCGCAGCGCCGGAGTCTTCTTCAAGCGCGCCACGTCGGGCGTATTCTCGAGCGGCGACAGCGCCAAGCCGCCCTGGTCATAGCGAAATACACGCAGCAAATACTCGGCGTGCGCCCCGAGATCGGGCCTGACGGTGGAAGGCCAGCGTACGCTTTGCAGGTTTACCTCAAGGGATTTGAGCCTCTCGGGGGCGAGCGCCTGCGGGCTTAGGGGGCCGTTCTTGCTGACGAGCCACGCGCTGAGGTCCTTGCCTTTATGGTCGCGCGCTTCGAGCCAGGTCTTGGCCACGTCTTGGCAACCCTTTCCGCCTGGGGCGCCGTACTGAAAGCTGACCAAGTTGATGGTGAAAGGCAAGCGTGACGAAATGCGCTGGCCCTTCACCAATTCCGAATATTTTAGACGGTAGACGAAGCGCAGTTCTCCGCATGACGACGGGAGGAACGGCCGGCGGTCGAGCCTGTTGATGACTGCCGCCAGCTCGAAGTGGGCGGCGGGGGATTTCAGCCAGCGCGCGTCGAAGAGGCGGTGCGGGAAGGCCATCGATGGTCCGAGGTTTTTGTCCTGATTCTTCAGCTCCGCCAGATCCTCAGTGACGCTGGCGACGACGTCGCGAAAGGCGGCGCTCCGCTCGCCGAGCTCGCGGTTGTGGCCGAGCGCCGGGGCCGAGCCGAGAAGGCGGGCGCCGAGGCTCAGCCCTTGGGCTTCCAAGACTTCGAGAATCTCAGGGTCTTGCAAGACCAAGGCGGGATCCGGCGCGGCTTTGGCGGCGGTCGCGACGAGCAACATGATTAGCGCAAATTTCATGGCCAAAGCATATCATCGGAGCTACCGAGTTGGGACAAGAAGGAGTCGAAAATGGCCGCCGCATTCATAGCCATCGCCGGCAACATCGGCGTCGGCAAGTCCAGCTTCACCGAGCTCTTGGCGCGTGAGACCAAGGCGCGCCCCGCCTTCGAGGCCGTGGAAGAGAACCCTTACCTCGCCGACTTCTACAAAGACATGAGCCGCTGGGGGTTTCAGTCCCAGGTCTTTTTCTTGGTCCGTCGGGTGCGCCAACACCAAGAGCTGACGGCGCTGACCGGCCAGGCGATCATCCAAGACCGGAGCCTCTATGAAGACGCGGAAGTCTTCGCGCGAAACCTCCACCTCTCGGGCCGGATGAGCGATCGCGACTGGCGGACGTACGAGGACCTTTATCACGCCGTGAGTTTGGCGCTCCGCCCCCCGGAGTTGGTCGTTTACTTGAAAGCCTCGCTGCCCGTGCTGAAAAGCCGCATCGCCAAGCGAGGACGCGACTTCGAAAAAGCTCTTACCGACGATTACTTGGGCCGCTTAAACACGCTGTACGACGAATGGGCGGCGAATTTCCGCCGCGCCGAGGTTTTGACGATCGACACCGACGGCTTGGATTTCGTCGCCAAGTCTGACGATCTCAAGACATTGATATCTAAGGTTAATTCTAGTTTAGCAACGCCTCACTCCGTTTAGGCGATGATTTTTATCCAACTGGTTTCATCCATCTGAAGGATCAAAAGCCCTGATGTCTCACGCCCTCATGTCGGTGGCATTCGTCGCCACGGTCGCGGCCGCTTCGCCCGCGCCGGTCGGGAGTTTGCTCGTGGGCTGGGAGAACGTCGGCCAGCTCTTCCGTCAACGGTACGAAGACCGGTCGCCCGATCGGCACGCCAGCGAAGCGGCGGCCTTGCGCGAAACGGTTGGCGGCGCCTTCCGTTTCGACCCGGTCCTAGAAGATTCCTACAGCCGGAGCCGCGACGGCACGACCGACTACAAGACGACGAGCGTCAAGGTCAGCCAGGGTAGCCCGTGGGGCACGTCTTTCGACGTTCATCGGAGCGAAACGCAGCAGCTATCTCATAGCAACCAAGTGTTGCCGGACGGAACGGCCGACTCCTCCGTGGCCGGCCCGCGTCAAGGCATCACGGTCCGGCAACAATTGCTGCGCGACGGCCCTTACGCCGGGCTCGTTCCGGGCGATCTCGCCGCGGCGAAGCGCCAGCTGGACGAGCTCGACCACTCTTTGAGCTACGATGCGGCGCTGCACAAGACGATCAGTGCCTTTCTCGCGGCGCAGAAATCCTCGCGCTACAGCCAAGCCGCCAACGCGTCGCTGGCGCGCGCTACGGCCCAGAACGCCGCGGTCTTATCGCTGGTGAAGAGCGGCTACAAAGCCAAAGCCGACCAACTGATCTCGGGAGCCAGCGAAGTCCGCGCCAGGTTGCGCCTCGAAGGCGCCAAGCGGTCTTTCGAAAACGCCGTGCGCGACCTGCAAGTCGACTTGTATCAAACCGACGGCGATGCGCCGCTCGTAGTCTCTCAAGAACCTGTTCCGCAACAGACGCTGCATTCGTTAGAGGCGTTGACTTGGCCGGTCGAGCCGCCATCACTGGCGCGCGAACGAGTGAATCACGAGCTGGCGGCGTTGAACATACGGCTGGCGGCGCGGAAGGATTTGCCGGCCCTGGCGGTCGAGGGCACTGTCGACCGCCTAAAGAACGGCGGCTCGAACGCCCCCGACCATACGATCGAAAAGTCACTCGTCGTCACCCTGTCCGTTCCCCTGATCAGCGGCATCACGCGCGACGACCTGCACTTGGCACGGTTCGACGCCTCGTCGGCTGACGCCAAATACGCGGCGACGGCGAGCCGGCTCGCCACCGAGCATCAAACGCTGGGCCAAAAGATCGGCCTAGCCATCATTTCGCTGAAAGCCGCGCAGGACTTGCTGGACTTAGCCCAGCAGTCTGAGCAGCTCGAGATGCAAAAGTACAAGGACGGCAAGTCGACCATCATGGACCTTCGCCGCGCTCAAGAGGACGACGACAGCGGCGAATTGGCGGTGATCGACGCGACGAGCGACCTGATCCAGGCGCGCCTCGACTTCAGCTTGTCGTCCGGCTTGGTCAGGCAGGTGTTCCGATGAGTGACGTCGCCGCGCCGAACGCGGTCATCGCTTGCCATGATCTGATTAAAACGTACGGCGCGGGCGACGGCGCAGTGCACGCGCTGCGCGGCATTTCCTTGACCATAGAGCGCGGCGAGAGCGTCGCCATCATCGGCCCGTCCGGGTCCGGCAAGAGCACGCTTTTGCAGATCCTCGGTTGCCTGGACCTGCCGTCGAGCGGGCGCTATGAACTTGCTGGCACCGACGTCGCGACCTTGGACGACGATGCGCTCAGTGAATTCCGCGGACGCTACATCGGCTTCGTCTTTCAGTCGTTTCATTTGCTGCCGCGCTTGTCCTTGGCCGAGAATGTAGCCATGCCGCTCTTTTACCGCGGGGTGGAAAAGGAGGAGCGGCTGCACCAAGCCCACGAAGCCTTGAAACTGGTGCGCCTCGGTCATCGCGCCCACCACAAACCCCACCAGCTTTCCGGCGGCGAGAAGCAGCGGGGCGCGATCGCCCGAGCCATCGCTCACAGTCCGACCCTGCTCCTCGCGGATGAGCCGACGGGCAACCTCGACTCGGCGGTCAAGGGCGAGATCTTGGATCATCTTTCGGGTCTCAACCAAACGACGGGGATCACCCTCGTCATGGTCACGCACGACGACGAGACGGCGGCCCGTGCCCAGCGGCTCGTACAGGTGCGGGACGGGAATTTGACGTTGGGACGCGGCAGCGCGCCGCGGCTGGTGCCGCCATGAACGTTTGCCGCGCCTGGCACTTGCCATTTTTGGCGTTTGCCGCGTTTGCCGCGTTTGCCGTCGTGGCCGCGGCCGTCTCCGCGATCCAGGGCCCGGCAGCCGCCGTGCTGACCGGTTTCCTGCGCTCGCGCACCGTCATGCAGGTTGGCCCTCCTGCCGGCCGCGAGTGGAACTACAAGATCACGATGATCATCGCCGAGGGTTCCCGGGTCAAAGCCGGCGACCCCGTGGCGCGCTTCGACGGCCAAGACTCGCTGAAGAACGAGCAGGACGCCAAGAACAAGCTCCTGCAGGCGAAGGTGGATTCGCAAACGGCGCAGCAGTCCTTGCGGGCCGACATCGAGACCCAGGCTGACCGCGTCGCGACGCAAAAGAAGGAGTTGGCGCTGCTCGAAGCCGGTCAAATCGACGAAAAGGCGGTCGGCACGGTCAACATGGCGTGGCTCATTTCCACCCGGGAAAAGCTCACGGCCGACCTCGAAATTGCCTCTCGCAAGCTCCGTCTGAAGCTCGAAGAAGAGCGCCTCGTGCGTAAGGGCGCGCTGATGGACGCCTCGCTCAAGAGTCTAGGTAAACTAGTAACTATTTATGAAGCTCAGCTGAAGCAGATCGAGGACGAAAAGGCCGACGCCCTGCAAAAGGCGCCTGCCGATGGCGTCGTGCTCTACTTGCGCAACTGGCGGCGCGAAAAGCCGAAGGTCGGCAGCGCCATCAACCGCGGCGCCAAGGCTTTAACCATCGTCGACGACACCAAGCTCTACGTCGAAAGCTACTTGAAGGAAGAGGACTTCGCCGCCGTCAAGGTCGGCACGAAGGTCGACGTCCGGGTCCTCGGCAGCCGCGAGATATCTATTCCGGGCACCGTATCCAAGATCAGCAGCGTCGTAATGAAGGTGCAGGACTTCGAGAAGAGCTTGCCGGATACCCACGCTCTCTACGATCAGCGCGCCTTTCACGTCGAAGTCGAGTTGGCGCACCCGGCGCCCGAAGCCAAGCCCGAAGGCGAAGTGGAGGTCACCGTCAACCACGATGCAACTTAGCTACCTCGTCATCGAAAGCCTGAACTCCCTCAGGACCAACCCCTTGCGGTCGGCGCTGAGCATCGTCGGCGTGGTTTTTGGCGTCGCCTCGGTCGTCGCCATGCTGAGCATCGGCCTCGGGGCGCAAAGCGAAGTCGATGCCTTGCTGTCCGCGCTCGGAGCCCAAAACATTCACGTGACGTCCAACGACTTGGGTGAGGACGAGTGGCGCCGGGTCATCGCCTCGACGACCGGCCTGTCGGCGCGCGACCACTTGATGATCGAGCAATTGCTGCCGGAGGCGCAGCTCACCGACATCGGCAAATGGTCCACCGGCGACGTCAATCATCACCTCGTGGGACCCAAACTCAACGTCTACGGCGTCAGCGCGAACTACAACAAGGTGCTGGGGTTGAGACTCATGGCGGGCCGCACCTTCAGCGACTTCGAGGCAGCGCGTGCCGCGCCCGTGGCGGTGCTCGGCCAACAGTTGGCGCGGGATTGGTTCGGCGAGCCGGCGGCGGCGCTCGGTCAAGAGATTCGCGTCAATCGCAGCTGGTTGCACGTCATCGGCGTCTTGGCGACGACGGTGGGAGCGCCGGCGCCGGCGCCGACCGACAAGTCCGGCAAACCGGCAGCGTCGCCGCCCGAGGCGGCTCACGCCGGGCAGCCGGGAGCCCCCGCCCAGAGCGGCATCGAGGCCAAGATGCTCGGACTTGGCAACGCCCTCGTAACGCCTTTCAAAACTGGCCAAACTCGCCTGGGACCCTTGTCCGCGGTCGGCGCCCTCGAGCGCATCGTCGTCAAACTGCCGAAGGACGCGGATCCGACCGCCATCCGCAAGCGCCTTGAAACCAACCTCGACCGCTTGCATCGCGGAGCCAAAGTCTTGGCTGTCGTGTCGGCCGACGAAGTGATCGAGCAACGCAAGGCGACTGCCCGGCTCTTCACCTACTTTCTGATGACCATCGCGCTCATTTCGTTGGTCGTCGGCGGCATCGGTATCGCCAACGTCATGCTTGCGAGCATGGTCGAGCGCATCCGCGAGGTCGGGCTCCGGCGGGCGATCGGCGCCAAGCGCCGCCAGATCCTTTGGCAATTCTTGAGCGAGGCGATCTGCATCTGCATCCTGGGCGGCATCTTCGGCGGGCTTACCGGCATCGGCGTAGCGCTCGGGGCCGGCGCCTTCACCGGTTGGAAGATCTTGATTCCCTGGTGGGGCATGCTGGTCGCCGTCGTCATCGCGACGATCGTCGGCACGCTTGCCGGTCTCTATCCCGCGGTCGCGGCTTCGCGCATCAGTCCCATAGAAGCCCTGCAGGGTAGGGCTTAACGGAGTTTCCATGCCTCGCCGCGCAAATTTACCCCTCGTCCTGGCCTTCGGCCTCCTGCTGACCCGTTGTCACGGGGGGACTGAGGCCTCGACGGAGAAGGTCACTGGCACCGGCCCGGTCATGCAGATAGATCGCGGCACCGTCGAGCGCGAGATACTCGTCGACGGCAACCTCTACTCCCCGTCGAGCAAAGCGATCGTCGTGCAACGGGTGCGCTGGTATTGGAACTACACCGTCGCTTGGACGGCGGAAGAAGGGAGTCTCGTCAAGAAGGGCGATCCTGTCGTCCGCCTCGACCCAGCGGCGATCCAAAAGGACCTGGACGAGAAGGGCGTCGAGCTCGAGCAAGAGAAGTTGAAGCTCGAAGAGACCAAGATCAAGGGCGACGATCAAATTGCCGAGGCACTCGCCGACGTCGCCGCCAAGGAGTTCGAAGTCAAGAAGCAGCAGCTCCTGGTCGTCGAGGACGAAACGGTATCGCTCAACGAGCGCCGTCGCCAGAAGTTGACGGTTCAGGAAGCGCAAGCGGCTTTGTCTCGCGCCAAGGACAAGGTGGCGACCGTGCGTCTGACGACGAAGAAGGACTATGACGTCCAAAATTTGAAACTTAGTCGCTCGGTCGACGAGAATGACGAGATCAAGCGCGGTTTGGCCAACATGGAAATGACAGCGCCGGACGATGGCATCTTGATCTTTCCGCTCTTCTCCGGCGAGGCCGGTTGGCAGAAGGCCCGCGCCGGCGCCGGCGTCAACGCCAACGTCACCATCGCCGAGGTCGCCAATCCCGCCGACCTGGTGGCGCGGCTCTTCATCCCGGAAGTGGACGCCGACGGCATCGTCCAAGGAATCGCTTGTCGCATCGCACTCGACATCAAGCCGAATGAACCGATAAACGCCGTCGTCACCCGCATTTCGACGATGCCGAGCACGCCGGCGGAACGTGACGGCACGAAGTCGCAGGCGGCGGCGCAGAACATCCGGCAGTTCGAGGTCTTGGCGAAGTTCGAATCGTTGCCCGCGATGGCCTTGCCGGGGCTGTCGGTGCGGGCGCGCTTGTCGACGTTTAAAAGGGACGGGGTGGTGCGCGTGCCGGTCGATCTTTTGCACGCCGATGCGCCCGTCAGCGTCGCCGCGGCGGCGGCTGTAGCCCCAAGTCCCGAGAAAGCCGCGGCTCCCGCTCCCACCCCGGCGCAAGGCGCGCCGCAGAACGCTACCGTGCTGACGCGTAAAGCGGGCGGCTCCTGGCAAAAGCGCCAACTGAAGCTCGGCGTCGTTTCACTTAGTCACGCCGAGGTTTTGGAGGGGCTTGCGGAAGGCGACGAGGTGCAGGCTTACGAGTAGGGATGCTCAGCATACCCCTTCTCCAGGGAAGACCCCCCGAACTCCTCTTGAGAGGCTCCTTCCTTAAGGAAGGAGGGTCTTGCCAAGGAGTCAGGGTGCTGGAACTCGAAGAACGTTCCCGCCGCGTCCCTAAGAAGGGACATTTGCGGCGGGAAGGTCAAGAATCGATCGAGGCGTGTCGGGACAGCACAGCGTGTCAGTGCTTTCATTTCTGATGAAATCTTCTATTTGCGCAACCACCCGCCCAACAAGCTCTGAAACTTTGCCCTCGCCCCTTTCAAGCTGGCCGAGTCATTCGCGTCTTCAGGCAGCACGTCGTCGCAGTGGTGACCACCTTCGACTCTGTAAGCGAATTCTTGGCTCTTCACGGCGGGGCTCGCCATGGACAGCTCCGACCACGGGTCTTCGCTGCCGTTGGTGAAGAGGATCTTCGTCGCTTGGCCGTTGATCAGGGCGGAATAGTACTTGTCGTTGAGCGCTTGAGCGTTGGCGGGCGTCGTCAAGCCGAAGACCAAATTGCATATGCCGCGATAGTACTCGAGGGTCAGGTACTTGCTATAAACCGAGACGGCGCGATCGTGATTTGCGACCGGCCAGTAACCGAACTGGGTGCAGGTTTGGTACAGCCACATGCGACCGCCGGTGGTGGCTTCGTCGGGAATTTCGGTGTTCATCGGGTTCGAGCCGTCGTTGGCGAGGAGATTCAAGCCGGCGACGTCGTGACCGGAGGCCAAGATGGACGACGTGGCGCCGACGCCCTTCGTCAAACTGGCGAGGCCTTTGACCGGATCGGCGGCGCTGACGGCGGCGCAGTAGTCTTCTTTGGTCGGGTTGCCGTACTGAGCCATACCGCCGAGGAGGTAGGAAAGCGTTGCGCCGAAGTAGGCCGGGTCAGCCAGCGGATCGACGCCGAAAGCCGTCTTCAAGTCCTCGAAGCCAGCGGCGTCGGAGGCCATCGTCGCGTCGATTTGGGCGACGACGACGCGGGTCTTGGCGGCGCAATCAGCACCGAGGATTTGGGCGATGTGGGCGTCGTACTCATCGAAGCTTTCTTTCGCTTGGACGGGCGCCGATGAAGCCAGGGCGGCCGAGACGAGTTCGGGATGCGTCGCACGCATGTAAGCGGACAGTGAGCCGGAGTAGGAGCCACCGGCGGTGACCCAAGGGCCGGTCAGGCCTTGGACCTCGCGCATCGATTGGATGAAGGCGGTCAGGTCGGCGAGCGATTGTTCGACGGAGAGAAAGCGCATGTTCGGCGTCGTCAGGTCGGTGACGGGAAAACTCTTGCCGTAGTAGCGATGCTCGAGCGCGACCATGTGGCCGCCAAATTTCGCGGCGGGCGCTCCGACGGCGCCGCGCATTTGGTCGGCGCTGCAGCCGCCCTCGGCGCAGATCCAGAGGAACACGGGAGCGTCAGCGGTCTTGGCGTAAGTGGAGTCGACGAAGAAGCGTTGGTTGAACCGCGGCGACGCATCGGGCGGGGCGAAGTGATCGACGAGCTCGGAGAAGTTGTCGCCCCAGGCCGGATTGCCGTCGGCGCTGGTGTGCTTCTCGGGCGCCGGTTGAATCGAATGGCTGGGGCCGTCGTGGACACCATCGTCGCAGGCGACGAGGGACAGGCTGGCTAGGAGAGCGGCGGCGGCAACGTCAAACGACCATTTCATTAGGGAGCTCCAGGTACGGCAACAGGCCGGAGCGGCTAACGAAGCAAGGGTCGTGCCCTCAATTTGTCTTCCTATCTCACTGATATTTTTCACTTAATTTCTCCGTCTACGCCCAGACCCTAAACGCCTGGTCATCGCGTTTACACCTCCTCAGGCCCATGATTTTATGGATTATTCTAATGATTATTAAAAACGACTATTGATGTTATAAAAACATTCTATTAAACTGGGCTTTCGGCCTGGCCTGCGCCAGGCTCACGCACGCTCCCCGTTGTTGCTCTAACCCGTTGCTGTTGAGGTGGAACCATGTATTTTCGGAAGCTATTTCCCACGTCCAGACTCCTGCTGGCCGCGAGCGCCCTGGCCTTCGGCTGCGGCACCGCGAAGAACGGCAACGGTAGCGATACCGAAGCCTCCCAAGTCGCCCCGAGCACGATCGAAATCGTCACCGGCGTCATCCAGTACTGCCACGACGGTGACACCTGCGTCGCCAAAGTCGACGGCGAACCGATCACATTGCGCCTCGCCGGCATCGACGCTCCCGAAGTGATGGGCGGTCCGGAAAACCAAGGGCAGCCCTTCGGCAAGGAAGCCCGCGACTTCACCAGCGGCATGATCAAAGGCAAGACCGTGACGATCCACAAGATCGAAAAAGACCCGTATGACCGGACGGTCGCGGAAATCTACCTCGGTCAAGACTTGATCAACATCAAGCTCGTCGAGAACGGTCTGGCCGAGGCGTACAAACACGCGACGACGCAAATCAACAAAGCCGCGTACGCCGCCGCCGAACTCCACGCGCACAACCTGCAAATGGGCATTTGGAGCCTGCAAACGTACGTCTCGCCGAGCGTCTTCCGCCACACGGGCGACTGAGCACATGCTGTGCTCACTAATCACTGACATAGCCAGTTAAAGGCTTAACGCCTCAGCTCCCTCCCCTAAGATCGCTTCGTTGTAGACGAACGTGAAACAAGCGGAGGGAGCTTCTTTATGCGCAGGAATATCTGTGGCCTGATCGTCATGCTCGCGGCCATCGCCTCGCCGATCCATGCCTGTAGCCGTGAAACGAGCGACGAAGGCAACGCTTCGACGTCCAAAGCCATCGGCAGCGATCTCCCCGACGACGGCAGCGACGCTTTGGTCCACCTCTATTGGGTGACCGGCGGCCAGATCTTCCGCGCCGCGTGCAATGGCCGGACGCCGATCCTCAGGTCCAACTGTACCTCCGAAATGTCCTCGATGAGCTACGACTCGTTCAAGGTCACGCTCGACGGGGGCCTGTCCGACACGATCCGCGAACTCTCCGACGAGGCCGAACGCATTCAAGGCGCCATTGGCCATCTGCAAGCGGACATGGAGGCGACGCTCGCCACGATCGCCGAGATCGAGCGCCGGAGCGGCGGCCTGTCGACCGAGCTCGAACACTTGCGCGCCGACTTGGTGCGGTTTCAAACCTTCATTCAAGAGTACCGCGAACAGCTGTCGTTGATCGACGCGGCGCTCCGCCGCATGGCCGACCGCGACCTCCAGACCCAGCGCGTCGTGATCATGCAAGAGCTGCAAGAATACCAAGGTCGCTTGGCCGACATTGCCAGCCGGATCCCCGGGCTCGTCGACCAAATCGCAGGCATCCAAACCGAACTCGCGGAGCTTCAAGAGCACCTCGACACGGTCAACGCGCGCCTCGAGAACCTGAACGCCGAGCTGACCGACGTGTCGACGCGCCTCGCGGTTGCTCACGACGACTTCGAAGTCTATGAAGACACGCTGTCGAAGTTGACCGACGGCATCATCTATCGCGTGTTGAGCGACAACGTCCTGTACCAGAAGAACCGCCAGTTCGTCCGGCGCTTCGAACGCATCTTTAGCCATTAACGAGTGCCGTTACCGTAGTTGATTTCGCTGTAATCATTTTTGGAGGTATGGAAATGTTTCGTTCCCTGGTGACTCTCTCCCTGGCCCTAGGCCTTGCCGCTTGTGGCGGTAAGCATGGCAGCAGCGGTTCCGACGCTCCGGCGGCGGGCGGCGGCACTGGCGGCGGCTCGCCGTCGAAAACCGAAGGCTTCAACGTCTCGACCGAAGTGGCGGGCGCTCCGGCGGCCGGCCAAGCCGTGACTACCGATCAAGTCGAATTGAAATTCAATCTCTCGGGCGACGACCTGGCCAAGGCCGGCCTGACGCTGGTCGGCTACGAATGCAAGTTCGGCGAGACCGCGACCTTCGTCAAATGTGAAGCCCCCTTCGTGATCTCCGGCCTCCGCAACGGCGAAAACTACACGGTCACCGTCCGCGCCGTCTTGCGGAAGGACGCGACCCAAGAAACCGTTTACGCGAAAGAAGCGACCTCGACCTTCAAAGTCGCCGCCGCCGACCCTGGCACGCCTGTCACGCCTGGCCAACAGATCCCGACGACGCCTAGCGCCGGCGGCCTCGCCTCGACGCTGCAAGTCGGCAGCGCCTACCAGATCGAAGTGCCGGCTGGCATGCACGTCACCGAGTACTCGACATCGAAGACGACGGGCGTCCTGAGCTTCTTCCGGATCCTGCCGGAATCGGACCCTTACTACCTCGGCAACTTCTCGTGCTCGCACGAA
>JAYWBY010000584.1:0-9860 GCA_043781115.1 Pseudomonadota bacterium | reverse complement strand
GTGTGATGAGGGGCCCGGCCCGAAAGGCCGGGTCTACTCTACAGATTCTTTGAAAAGTCGGGGGCGTAACGAGGCTTGCGGCGTTGCTTCGGAATCGGCAAGTTCGCAAAGGCATTCAACCCTAACGCCGCATCAAGATCTGTGAGCACACCGTAGTGGTATTTTGGAGTCTACGTTTTTGACCACGCAGAAAGGGAGGGAGGGAGTTTTTGAAGGTCCTTTCCATGGATCTAGCTTCGCGAAGACAAAGAGTTTCTGAGCGCCGTTGCGCCACTGAAGACTCAAACCACAAAAGTCGATTATCCTATAAATATAATATAGTAATATCAAATATTTATAAAAATATATGTCAAGTTTAATTGACAAAGTGCCGAACACTGCCATGATCGATTGGGAGGTGCCTGGCCGTGTATGCCGAGACCCTGAAAGCCATCGCCAAGGTTAAGCATTTGAACCAGTCCGATCTGGCGCGGGCCGCCGGAGTCTCGCGTCAGCGAGTTTCCCAGTGGTTCCAAGAAGTGAATGACGAAGGTTACATCAACACCCAGATCGAGCATGCACGCGCGCTTGCCGTTGCGCTCCAAGTCGACATCGGAACGCTCGTTCAAAAGTTGCCTTTGATGGATGACCAGTCACGGCTCAAGCGCGAGACGACAAGACTCCTCTGGGACCAACTCTATCCAGATCTTGTATCGCTGCTGATAGCGGCGATGGATGGGGAACGCGACGCTTTGGCTCGGATAGTTCAGGTCTATGGGCTCTACGAAGCCGCTAAACTATTGGGCGGAAGGGTGTGGCGGGAGTTCCCCCGCTATAAGGGGATTCTCAAACCTGCGCGGCGCATACAACTAGAGGCGTTATGGCAGTACCGCCAAATCCAGATGAAAGCCTAACGCAAAGAGCGTTGGCAGGGCCGCTGAGGCTAGCCATTGCGCACACCTTTGGCGTCGGCCTGAAAGATACGGCGTTGGTCGGAGGCACGGCGCTCGCAGGGTACTATGCTTGCCATCGTCAGTCGGACGACATGGATCTATTCGTTGCGTCAGCGTCGGCACAGACCGCCGCGATCTTGGCGGCGAAGAGCCTGACGTCGCTTGGTGCGATCATCGATGTCGAAATCCAAACGCCGACCTATTTTCATGCGACTGCCGCGCTCGACGGCCACATGTTCACAATCGACATTGTTCTCGACGCCAATCTTCACCGCGTCGGGCAGTTTCATACCACGTCGTCCGGAATCACGGTCGCGGACCTCGAGACTCTGTTGATGATGAAGACCGCCGCGATCGTCAGTCGCTGCAGCGAGAAGGATCTCTACGATCTACTGTGGCTGACAGCAAAGTATCGAAGACCATCGATGGCTTCCTTGGTCTCACTCGGAAAGCGGTACGAAGGCGGACTCACGGAAGAGACGCTTCTGATCTCGCTCACCAATGCCAAATTGCGCGTGTCGGCTTGCGGCTTCGCCAGAGGCTTTGGGATCGAGCCTCCCGCGGTCCTTCGGCAAATCGAAGCGTTCCGCGGCGAGCTTCAACAGGAGTTAGCGACCCATTTGGAATCGGCGCCCGCGAAGAATCGGGATGTCGCGGCGCTGGTCAAAAGACTAAGGAAGCTTCGGTAAGAATGATGACTATAGGTCGCCTCGGCATAGCCTCGAGTGGCTACCGCGTTCATAAATCATTGAATATGTGAACGTCCGGTCCGGACGGTTCTCAGCCGATCAAGTTCTGCCCGCAGACCCTAAGCGTCTGCCCCGTGACCGCGAACGCGCCGGGATGAGCCAGAAAGACCACCGCCTCGGCGACGTCCTGCGGCATGCCGCCTTGGTGCAAAGAATTGAAGCGCCGCGCCACCTCGCGAATGGCCATCGGCACCTGCTTGGTTATGCGCGTTTCGATGAAACCGGGAGCTAAAGCGTTGACGGTGATCCCGCGCGAAGCGACGCGCCCGGCGAGGGATTCAACGAAGCCGATGAGCCCGGCCTTGGCCGCCGCATAGTTGGTCTGGCCGAGGTTGCCGGCGATGCCGGAAATGGACGACATGCAGACGACGCGGCCGCCCGGATTCATCAACTTCAAAAGCTCCGAGTCGCCTTGGACCAAGGCTTCCGTCAAACGGATCGCGGCCGTCAAATTCACGGCGAAAACGTCGTCCCAGTAGTCGCGCGGCATGCGCGCCAAGGATTTGTCCCGGGTGATGCCGGCATTGTTCACGAGTATGTCGATCGCGCCGAAGTCGGCCTCGACACACTTCGTCATCGCCTTCACCGACGCCGGGTCAAGGAGGTCGAGGGCGCAAGCGACGCCGCCGATCGCGGACATGAACATTTCGAGCGCATCCTTCTCCTGCGGCCGATCAAGGCCGATGACGCGGGCACCTTCGGTCGCGAGGCGCCGGGAGATTTCGGCTCCGATGCCTTGGGCGGCGCCGGTGACGAGCGCGACCTTACCGCGGAGTGGCAGGGTGTCACTCGCTTGACCGGGCGCGGCGACCTGGGCGCCTAAGTCCAGGCATTGGCCCGAAATAAAAGCGCTGCGACGCGACAGAAAAAAGCGCACCGGATGGCGCATGTGCCAGTCGCTCGACGCGTCCGGTCCCACCGTCAATAGCTGGGCGGTGCTGCCGTACTTGCCGAGCTCTTTGGCCAGACTCTTCACGAAGCCCTTGAGCGCGGCAGCGGCGGCCGCGGCTTCTGGCTGCCTCGCGGTCGCCGGAGCCGGACCGACCAACAAGACGTGCGCGCACGGTTTCAGCGATTTGAGGCGCGGTTTGACGAAGTCGTAGAGCGAACCGAGCGCTTCCACCGTCGTGACGCCAGTCGCGTCGAAGAGCAGGCCGTCCAGCGTCGCGGACGTCGAAAAGGTCGCTTCCAACGCCCCGCCGGCACCTTCCACGATGGCGGTCAAGACGGACGCCAGCGTGCCGCCCCGACCAGAGCCCACGGCGAAGGTCATGCCGCCGAGCTCGGCTTCGGTCCAAGGGGCGGAACTGCGATGGAGCGACTCGGGGAGAGACACGGGCAACTTCATCTTGCGTACGAGGCGCTTCGCCAGCGGGTTGCGGCCTAAGTCCAAGAGGAAGTCAGTCAAGCGGCAAGCTCCTAAGAGATAAGGGTCGAAGCGGAACTCAGACGAAACGTCCCGCTCATGTGTGGTTTCGTGGCCGTGCGGTCGAGCAGGCGAAAGGCGAGACCACCTGACGTCGTCCAATGGCGATACACGACTTTGGCGGGCAAGAGCAGCGGCAATTTGAACTCGCCGCCCAGTTCGACGCCGCTTTTCGAGGACCATTCGGGATTCAAGCCGGCGACGCGCGACAAACTCCACATTCCGTGAGCGACGCTGCCCTTGAAACCGAAGAGTCGCGCGGTCAGTGCCGACAGATGGATGGGATTGAGGTCGCCCGACGCGAAGGCGTAAGCGCGAGCGACCGACGCCGGCACCGTCCAGGTCGAGTTGACGGCTCCAACTCCGTCGAGGGACAAGCTGTGCGGTGTCTTCGCGACACTGCCGCTTGGCTGACGCGCGAGCATCGTCGCCGAACCAAGCCACACCCGCTCGGAGCCGACGTAGGCCTCGGTCATCAAGTCGAACTCGACGCCCTTGGCGGTCGAGCGCTGGCCCTCAATGAAGGCAATGCAGCGAATCTTCTCCCCGCCTCCGATCGGGCGCAGCTGCAAGATGCGGCTCCGCACGTGGACGAGGCCGGTCACGCGAAGCGGAAAGCGCGGGTCGAGCAGGTTGGCGAAGTGCGCCGAAAACGCTGCGACGTGCGGGTAAGTGATCGGCAGATAGCCCGTGTCGGGAGCGAGGGTCACGCGGCGGAACGCCGCAAGGCGAGCCTCCGGCACGACCGCGGCGTCCAGGCTCCGCTCGATGCGCGGAATGGCCGGCTTCGGCAAAAAGGCTGGCCGACTCGTCAGCAGCGCCTGCACGTACTTTAGCTTCAACGTTGCATCGACTTGGGGTCGAAGACGTCGCGCAAGGCGTCTCCGAAAAGGTTGAAGCCGACGACCGTGAACAGGATGGCTAAGCCCGGGAAGAAGATCAGCCAAGGGGCGGTGAACACGTACTTCTTGCCTTCAAGCAGCAAGGCGCCCCATTCCGGCGTCGGCGGTTGCGCGCCGAGACCGATGAAGCTCAGGCCGGCGGCCTCGAGCACGGCGCCGGCGAAGCTCAAAGTCGCGATGACGAGCAGCGGGCTGAAAATGTTAGGGAGGATCGCCGAAAAGAGGATGCTCATGCGCTTGCGGCCGAGGGCGATGTCGGCCGTGACATACTCGCGCTCCTTCTCCGCCAACACCGAGGCCCTGACGACCCGCGCATATTGCGGGATCGAAACGACGCCGATCGAAATCATGGCGTTCTCGAGCGAGGGTCCGAGGATGGCGACGATGCAAACAGCAAGCAAGATAGAGGGGAAGGCCAGCATCACGTCGATGAGCCGCATGATGACGATGTCGACGACCCCGCCGAAAAAGCCGGAAGCCATGCCGAGCGGAATGCCGACGCTGGCGCCTACAGACACCGAGATGAAGCCGATCATCATGCTGAGTCGCGCCCCGAAGAGGAGGCGGGAGAAAACGTCGCGGCCGAGGACGTCGGTGCCGAGGATGTAGGGCCAGCGGTGACCCTCTTGCCAAAGCGGCGGCAAGAACCGGAGGTCAGTATTCTGTGAATAAGGATCGACGGGAGAGATGAGGCCAGCCGCCGCCGCGAGGAGTACGAAGATGACGACGACGCCGAGCCCGAGCATGCCCGAGTGATGGCGAAAGAAGCCGCTGACGGCGCGTTGGAAAGGACTCTTGCCGGTGCTCATGTCAGGCGACCCGCATGCGTGGGTCGAAGACCCGGTAGAGGAGGTCGGTGACCAAGTTGACGAGAACGAAGGCGACGGCGACCACGAGCACTCCGCCCTCGAGCGCCGGATAGTCGCGCGAGGTGACGGAGTCGAGCAGCCAGCTGCCGATGCCGGGCCACGAGAAGATCGTCTCCGTGATGATCGCGCCTCCGAGGAGGAGGCCGAACTGCAGGCCGAGGACCGTCAAGATCGGGATAAAGGCGTTCTTAAGCGCGTGCTTGGTATATACGAGCCACGTCGCGACGCCCTTGGCGCGCGCGGTGCGCACGTAATCTTGGCGAATCACCTCGAGCATCGACGCCCGGGTGATCCGGGCCAAGAACGCCATTGGTATGGTACCGAGGGCGATCGCTGGGAGAATGATGTGCCACACGCCGTCGCGGACCATCGCCCAGTCGCCGGCCATGACAGCGTCGACGAAGAGAAAGCCCGTGACGGGTTCATAATTGAATTCAACCCCGAGCCGGCCCGAAATGGGCATCCAGTCGAGGACGTTGCCGAAGACGTAGGTGAGGACGAGCGCCAACCAAAAGATCGGCATCGACACGCCGATCATGGCGATCGACATGCTTGAGAAGTCGATCCACGACGACGGTTTGATCGCCGCGACAAGTCCGGTCGGAATGCCGACTAGGATCGCCATCAGCATTGCCATTGCCGCGAGCTCCATAGTCGCCGGGAACTTGTGGCTGATGATCTCCGCCACGCGCTCGTTCGACGCCAGAGTCCGGCCCAAGTCGCCTTCGACCACCAGCTTCTTCAAGAAAGCGAAGTATTGCACGTGAATCGGACGGTCGAGGCCCATGTCGTGGCGCAGATGCTCGAGCGCGCTAGCAGACGCTCGCTCGCCCAAGACTAGGAGCGCCGGATCGCCGGGCACGGCCTTTACCATCAGAAACACTGCCAGCGTTAGCGCGAACAGAGTTGGAATGGTTACGAGGAGCCGTTTGGCGATCAGCGTCAAAAACATCGAGTGAGGCCCAGCGTGTTACTTGTCCAACCAAACTTCCGCGAAGCGCCGGCGACCGGTCGGGTCCATGACGAAGTTTTCGACCTTCTGGGTCATCGGGACGATTTCGATCGAGTGGGCGATCGGCACCATCGGGGCGTCGTCGTGGATGATCTGTTGGGCTTGCCGGTAGAGGACCGTGCGTTTCTTCACGTCCGACTCGATCTGCGCCGCGGCCAACACTTCGTGGAGCTTGTCGCTCTTATAGAAGCAGATGTTCTGCGCCGGTTTCACGGCGTTGTCTTTGTCGAGGAGGACGTAAAGGAAGTTGTCCGGGTCGCCGATGTCGCCCGTCCAGCCGAGAAGCGCCATCGAGTGCTCGCCTTGCTCGGTCTTCTTCAGGTAGGTGCCCCAGTCGTAGCTGACGATCTTGACGGTGATGCCGATCTTGGCGAGGTCGCCTTGGATCGCCTCGGCGACCTTGCGGCCGTCGGGCATGTACGGACGGGGAACGGGCATGGCCCAGAGGTCTGTCTCGAAGCCCTTCTCGAGGCCGGCTTCCTTCATCAACGCCTTGGCCTTGTCGACGTTGTATTCGTAGTCCTTGATGTCGTCGTTATAGCCCCAGATCGTCGGCGGCATGGGGTTCTTGGCCGGCGTCGCGTAGCCGTTGTAGACGCTGTCGATGATCGCTTGCTTGTTGATCGCATGCGAGATCGCTTGGCGAACCTTGAGGTTGTCGAAGGGCTTCTTCTCTTGGTTCATCGCCAGGTAGCCGACGTTGAAGCCGGGCGCCTTGGCGAATTTCACTTTGTTTCCGAGCTTGTCCTGCAGCGCTTTGAGGTGGTTGGTGTCCGGGTTGTCCATGACTTGGAGGTTGCCGGCCATCATCTCTTGCAGGCGCGCGGTGTTGTCGGGGATCGTACGGAAAATGACGGTCTGGACCAGCGGCTTCTTCGCTCCCCAGTAGTCGTTGTTGGCTTCGAGGACGATCTTTTGCTTCTTGTCCCAGAGCTTCAGCTTGTACGGGCCGGAGCCGACCGGGTGTTGGCCGAAGTCGGCGCCGTACTTCTTCAAGCCAGCGGGGCTGGCGATGGCGAAGGCTTGCATGCCGACCGTGCAGATGAACGGCGCGTTCGGTTTGGTCAGGTCGAAGCGAACCGTCAGGTCGTCGACCTTGACGATGTCCTTGATCAACTTGTCGAAGCCCATCGCGGAGAAGTACGAGTAGGCCTTCGCCGCTTTGTACGATTCGTGGTTCGGGTCCATCTGGCGTTTGAACGAGTAGACGACGGCGTCGGCGTTGACCGGCGTACCGTCGTGGAACTTGGCGCCCGAGACGAGGTGGAAGGTGTAGGTCTTGCCGTCCTTCGAAATTTCCCAGCTCTTGGCGAGCGCCGGCGTGACTTCCGTCGTGCCCGGTTTGAATGAAACCAAGCCGTCGAAGATGTGGTCGGTGACGTTCAGCGATTCGCCGTCCGTTTCCGCTGCCGGATCGAGGCTGACGCTGTCGCCGCCGCGTCCGAAGACGAGCGTGCCGCCCGCCGTGGGTTCAACTGCCGAGGCCGAGCCGGCGAGCAGTGTCGTCGCCAACATCACGCCGAAAAAGGGGCGTAAATAAGACATGTTATTCTCCTGTGGTTCGCCGTTTGCGTCTGCCACACGGTTTTACGCAAGCTTAATTTGGCTGGCAAGTGAATAGCGGCGCCAAGGACGCCAATTTTTCGGGCGATGACGCCCCTTTGGCGGGGTTTTCCGTGAACTCTAACCGCGCCTGAGCAAGTTGACGTAAGCGCTCGCCGCGATGTCGTTTACCGTGGCGCCGCGCGACAAGTCGCTGAACGGCAAATTCAGGCCCTGGAGGATCGGACCGTAAGCCTCGAAACCGGCCAATCGTTGGGCGATCTTATAGGCGATGTTGCCCGCATTTAAATCGGGGAAAACGAAACAATTGGCGCGGCCGGGCACCGGGCTTTCGGGCGCCTTGCGCTTGCCTATCTCGGCGTCGATGGCGGCGTCGAATTGGAGCTCGCCGTCGGCGGTCACCGTCGGATTTTGGGCTTTGAAGAGGGCGGTGGCTTCCGCCATTTTCGCTTGCGCTTCGTGTGCAGCCGAGCCTTTGGTCGAGAACGACAAGAAGGCGACGACCGGTTCGACCTTGGAAAAGAGCCGTTTCCACGTCTTTACCGACTCGTACGCGATGTCGTTCAGCTGCCGAATAGTCGGCGCAATGACGACGCCACAGTCGGCGAAGAGATAGGTCGGGCCCCCGGGCTTGTGCATGATGAAGGCGCCGCTGACGGTGCGCACGCCCGCGGCCAGGCCGACGCCGCCGATGCCGGCGCGAATGACCTCGGCCGTGGTCGCGACGTTGCCTGCCAATACGGCATCGAGCTTACCCGCGGCGAGCAAGTCGGCCGCCGCCGCCAAGCGTGCGGGACGGTCGGCTCGCTCATCGCCGCCGAAACGAACACGTTCGCCATGGCGAGCGAGATCGATTCCGTATTGATGGGCATTGCCTAAGGTTTCAGCCTTCTTCGAGAACAAGACGACCTCCTTGACGGCTTGTTCTTTGAGCAGACGATCGGTGACCGACCAGATCCGAGGGTCCTCGCTGTCCGTGAAACCGATGCGCCCTGGATTCTCTTGGCAGCGCTTTCTGAGTTGTTCGATCAATTCTCCCGGCACCTGTTCCTCATGAGCAAAAAGTAGCCAAAACGGCACAGGCCAGGTCCGCCAGCCCCTTCCATCGAGCCTAGGCCGATTTATCCACATGCCCTGTGGATGGGCTGAACCTCCTCGGAACTGCTGGGTTTTTATCAATATCCCAAGTTTCGAGCCAGGCCTAACTCAATCTTGCCCGAAAAACGTCCGATGGGATCCTATGATCACCCTGCTAACTTCGCGCACCGAACTCGGCAAGAAGCTCAAAGAGCTCCTGAAGAGTCACAACATAGACTCCCGCTTGGCCAAGCCGACCGCGGCGAAGACTGGCTTCGAGCTGCTTTACGGCGCCGACGTGGTCGCGGTGGTCGTCGATGCCACGATGCCCGGAGTTCCGGATCATGCGTGGTTGGACTTGCTAGCGAGCCTCGGCCGGCGGATCCCGGTCGTCGTTATCGGCGGCGAAGCTCATCAAGTCGAAGGCGGCCAAGGCAGCCGACCGTCCCAAACCCTGACGTGGCTGCCCGATCCGACGCCCGAGTCGGTGTTGGCGATCCTAGACGCGTGCGGCGCCATTGGCATCGACCACAGAAAACTCGACCGCTCGTCGATCCCGACCTTCAATCCACAAGTGCCGCTGCACATGCTGCAGAACAACGGCGCCTTGAGCGTCATCGTCATCGACGTCGCGAGCTTCCGCAAGATCTCGATCGAGTACGGCAGCGAGGCCTACTTGAAGGTGCAAGAGTGCTTCAACCAGCTGCTCTTCGACCTCTGGGGCCAGCCCGGGTGCTTTCGTTCCGCCGACGTCCTTTGCCGGCGTTCCGAGCACAGCAACACTTACTTCATCTTCCTCGAACAGTCCCGTTCCGCCAGCGCCGTGCCGGCGCCCGGGATTCTAGAGCGCTTGGCCGACCGTTTGGTCGTCCGCCTACAAAATGCTTTCTGGCGCGAGATCTTCGTCGAACGGACGAAACGCATCCTTCCCGACTGCATTTCGGTGGTGCCCGACATCGCGATCGGCTTCGGCACTTCGATCTACAATCCCTGCGTCGACTCGCTCGAGTTGATCGAACACCTCCTGGATCATGCGGTCGAAGCGTCGAAAATCCAGTTGAAGCGCCTGCGAGACCGCCAGCGCGAGCTGATGCAGACCTTGATCCAAACGCCTGGGCTGCTCGAGCCGCATTATCAAGCCGTCTTCCAGCTGAAAGACCTTACTCGCGACAACGTCCTCGACGCGCACCGGACCAAGTCGATCAAACCGCTCCGCCACTTGCTCTTCGGCTTCGAATCGCTCATCCGCACGCGCGGCGCCGCCGTCGACGCGATTTTCGAGCCGTCCGGTCCCGTGTACATGGAGTCGAAGCACCTGCGTCCCGACGTC
>JAYWBY010000583.1:0-3580 GCA_043781115.1 Pseudomonadota bacterium | reverse complement strand
AAGTTCATCCTTGAACTTGGCGCGCAACCGCGACAACCGCGTCGTCACCGTACTGATCGCTTCGCCGTTCTGGGCGGCGATTTCCTTCGTGCTCATGCCGTCCGCGTAAAACTGCCGGAGCGTCTCGCCTCCGGGCGTCGTCGCCAACTTGTCCAAGAGGCGGCCGATCAACGACACCTCGAGCTCGTGCCGGGGCCCGTCGGCGTGACCTTCCCAAAGTTGAATGACCGAGGCTTCCAGCACCTCGCCGTCTACGGGAACCAAGCGACGGCGCGAGCGCAAGCGATCGATCGCAAGGTTGCGGGCGGTCACCGTCAGCCACGCCGAAAGCCGCGCTGAGTCGCGGATGTCGGCGGCCTTTTGGAAGAGCCGAACAAAAGTCTCTTGGACGACGTCCTCGGCCTCTTCTCGGGCTAAGCCGGCGCGCATGGCGACGAAATGCACTAGACCCGCGTGGGCCTTGTAAACGCTCTTAAATGCGGCCTTGTCACCTTTGGCCAGGCGCTCCAGCTCGTCGCCGCTCATCCGCCCCGCTCCCGCCCGTTCTTGGCCTAGCTCCCGTCGACGGGCGGCGCGCGGAGGCTTTATCGGCCCCGCCTCGACGCTGGCGATCGACTTTAGCTGCAGAGTATAGCAAATTGTCACGCGGGCACCTTTGGCAAACACTCAAGTCCATCCTTATTGAGACGCAGACCATGAGAATTTGCCGCAGCCCAGTCGTAGTTTGATTGCCTGGCATAAATGCCTGAGGTATTAGGTACTTTCCACTTGAAGCGAAGGAGCTGATGAGTATGCGGGCAGTTTTTGGATCGCTACTTCTGGTAGGCCTCCTTCCCTTCGCCGAGGCCCGTGCCGCGCCCCCGGACCGAGCCCTCACGGCGCTAACCGACTCGTGGCAGGGCCTTCTCGGCAAGTACGTCCAAAAGACGGGCGGCGTCGACTACATCGGCTTGGACAAGGACTTCGCGGCTCTCGACGGCTTCGTCAAGGGCCACGCCAAGCTCGACCCCAAAGGCTGGGACGACTCGACCCGAAAAGCAGCCTACATCAACCTCTATAACGCCACGATGATGTACAACCTCCTAAAGTACGCGCACGCCGAAAAGCTCGACCTCGGGGCGGCGGCCTTTACCGGCCTCGAGATCAATTCCATAAAGGTCACGGGCGGCAACATCTGGAACGGCGACTACAAGGTCGACTTGGCCGGCCACCAGGTAAACCTCGACGACCTCGAACACCAGCTGATCCGCGGCAACGCCAAGGGCGAGCTCGCGCCACTGAAGGTCTCGCACTTCGACCCGCGCATCCACGCGGCGGTGAATTGCGCTGCAATTAGCTGCCCGCGCGTCCGCGAGACCGCCTACCGCCCGGAAACGGTGGACGCCATGCTGGAGGAGAACATCCGCGAGTTCCTCTCCAGCGACGACCAGTTCCATAAGCTGTCCGACGGTCAGCTCAAGGCCAATTCGATCGTTTATTGGTATTATGATGACTTCGAGGAATACGGCAAAAAGCACTTCAAGGACGGCGGCGCCGGCGACTACTTGGCCCAATTCATCGCCCCGGCGGCCAAGGATCACGACTGGAAGGTCAAACACCTAAAAGAAAACTTCAACGACCGAGGCAAAATCAGCTTGAAGCTCTCTAGCGCCTTCGCCTTCGCCTACGATTGGGTGGTCAACGACCGCCGGAACAAGAAATGAAGAGCCGCGCGGCAGACTTCGTGGCCGAGCTTCGCCTTAAGGGCGGCTCACCCTTTGGCTTGCGCGGGCTGACGCTTTTGACCGGCGACGGCGAGCCTATCGCCGACGGCGCTTTGGTCGTCGGGGGCGACAAAATCCTAGACGTAGGCCCGTCGGCGGTGGTCGCCAAACGCTTCGCCAACGTGCGTTTCGTCGACGCTGCGAACTTCGTCGCCTGCCCGGGCCTGGTCAACGCCCACGTCCATTCGGCGATGGGTTTCTTTCGCGGGCTCGGCCACGACCAGGAAGAAATGATCGAACGATTCCTCTTTCCCGCGGAAAAATCGCTGACCGCCGAGCTGCTCGAGCCGCTCAGCTACTCCTATCTCGTCGGCGCGTTGAAGTCTGGCGTCACGACGGTGGGCGATCACTACTACTTCGTCGACGGCGTCGCCCGGGCCGTCGACCGGCTGGGCATGCGCGGCGTCGTCGGCGAAACGGTCGCCGATTTGGGCGGGGCCTTCCCCGGGCGCACCGGTTGGGACCTTTGGCGCGGCCAAATCAGCCACTGGCCGCACTCGGCGCGAGTCACGCCTGCCGTTGCGCCACACGCCGCCGACACGGTTTCGTCAGCACTCTTGAAAGAGCTCGCGCAGTACGCCAAGAAGGAGAAGTTGCCGCTCCACATGCATCTCTCCCAAAGCAAGGGCGAACGCCAGCGCGTCGAGAAGCGCGAGGGTATGTCGCCGGTGGCCTACGCGGAAAGCTGCGGCGCGTTGACGGAGACGACGCTAGCCGTCCACCTCGTGGCGACGGACCAAGAGGATTGGCGGCGCCTCGCCGCCACCGGCGTCACCGCCGGAATTTGTCCGGCGTCTCAGATCATCTTCGAAGCTCTGGCGCCGCTCGCCGGAATATTCGCCGCTGGCGTGCCCGTGGCCGTCGGCACCGACTGCGCCGCGAGCAACGACGGCTCAGACCTCTTAGCCGAGCTGCGCCTCCTCGGGCTCTTGGCGAAGGATCGCGGCGTTCCAGCCGCGTCGCGCAGCCCCTTGGCGCTGCTCGCCGCCGGCACTCGCAACGGCGCCGCCGCGCTCGGCCTGAAAAACGTCACGGGAGTGCTCGCCAAAGGACTGAAGGCCGACTTCGTCTTGCTCGAGCGCGACGTCGCCAGCGAGCCGATGCCCCGTCCCGACGTAAACCTGATCTACAGCATGGCCAGCCGCCAAGTGCGGCACGTCATGATCGACGGCGAATGGGCGCTGCTCGACGGCAAGTTGGCGCGCGCCGAAGAGGCCGACCTCGGCCGAGCGTACGGCGTCGCCGTGGCGGAGATTCGCCGGCGGATCGGCATCTAGTCGGCCAGGGCGTGAAAGCGCCCCGGTCTCCAAAGAGCCGGAACCGCGCGCTTTTCTTCGTTGGCAAGCCATCGGCTTTGCTGCAGAATGACGCAATGATGCCGTGATTTTTGAGCGTTGCCTGAAGGAGATCCGATGCGTTCCTCGTGCCTGCCTGCTTTCGCCCTTGGCCTACTGACCGCCTTTTCCGGCCCGGCTTTCGCCGCCGAATTCGGCATCATCCGTCCGCTACAGCACGGCCCGATCGGCGACAGCCCGCAATTCACGGAGATCCAGGACTACGAAGGCGAGGCAATGATCGACTTCACCCGCGCCTGGGGCAAAGCCACGGTCAACGACGACACCGACTCCAAAGTCAGCACCGCCAACTTCAAGACCCGCATCGCCACCGGCGGCGGCTGGTCGCCGGCGAAGAACTTCACCCTGACCGGCTACATCGACTTTACCTTGGCCAGCGACTACGACGAAGAGGCGAAGCGCCAAAGCCCGCCGTCGACTTTGGACGGCGGCCTCTACCGCCACGAGTTGGCGCTTTTCGGC
>JAYWBY010000582.1:0-3581 GCA_043781115.1 Pseudomonadota bacterium | reverse complement strand
GACCTCGGCCGGTTCTGGGTTCGGCCGCGCGAGCTCTTCGAGGGCACTCTTACGGTCGATGGCCGGGAAGTTCAGCGCTTCGCTTTGAACCCGTAAGCGGCCTCTTCCGGCCAAACGACTCTAAATCGTTCGAGTACGATTTCAATAGCATCGGTTAAGGCAAAGCCTTCACTCTCCGATTGCCTTTTATAGTAAGGATAGTGAACCGATTTCCAATAATCTAAAGACTTGTCGCCTTCTCCTTCGTCGAACGCAAATGCTTCATCGATTTCGTTAAGTGGCCTAACTTCAGCTGACGTTGTTTCATAGACGCAGCAAGGAGATCCCGTGCCATCGACGACGACGACAAAGTCGCCGGCTTTTGGTGGCGGAAGTCCTTTCGAAACAAAATCGCGGAGCAGTGGCGCCGTTGCTCTCTTAGAGCCTTCAAGGACCAAAGAGGCAAGTTCATCCATCATTTTTGGATCATCGCCAAAAGCGGCAACATCAAATTGATCGTGATCAATCCCGGATGCGGTTCTAAATGCTTTCCAATATTCAACGACAACTGGAGTTTTCATCAATTTACTTTTGCCCTCTGTGATCCACTGCTGTGAACTCGTTTTGGAGCCCTTCCTTAAAGAAGGGAGGGGCAAAGTTAGGGAGCTCGCGACGCCGCCTCGCCGACGAAATTGGCCAGCATCTCGCGGCCCCTCTCCGTCAAAACGCTTTCGGGATGAAACTGCACGCCTTCGATGAGGCAGCGCTTGTGCCTAAGCCCCATGATGACGCCGTCGTCGGTCTCGGCGGTGATTTCTAGGTCGGCCGGTAGACTCTTCTTGTCGACGATCAGAGAGTGATAGCGTGTCGCCGTCAGCGGATTCGGCAGGCCCTTGAAAACTCCGGTGTCATGGTGGTGGATCGCCGATACCTTACCGTGCATCGGCAGAATGGCGCGCACGACGTTGCCTCCGAAGGCCTGGCCTATGGCCTGGTGGCCGAGGCAAACGCCGAGTACCGGCAAATTCAAGGTTTCAGCCCGGCGCAAGAGCTCTAGGCAGACGCCGGCTTGGTCCGGAGCCGAGGGGCCGGGGGACAGTACGAAAAGGTGCGGCTTCAACGCGACCAGCGCGTCGACCGATTTCTCGTCGTTGCGAAGTGTCGTAACCTCGACCTTCAACTCCTGTAGATATTGAACCAAGTTGTAGGTGAACGAGTCGTAGTTATCGATCATCACCGCTTTCATATGCGGGAAGGTCTTCGGGCTCACTTTTTTACTCCTTCGCGCAAGGCTTCCAACTTCTCGCGGCGGCCGTCCTGGCCCAGGAGCATTTCGCCGTAACCCTGCTGCTCCTCCAGGATTGAAGCGAGGATATGTCGAGTCGTCAGCGGGTTGGCCAAGACGACGCGGAAGACCGTCAGGACTTGGTTCGCGTAGATCTTGGTCTCGAGCCTGGTCCTCGACACGAAGGTGATGCCGCGGGCGCGTTGCTCCTTTTGGATTTCCTCGGTCAGGTCGTTCAAGACCTCGTTCACTGCCGCGCGGCAGGACGCGTCACCCGAGTCGAGCAGCGTCCGCGCCAAGGCCGGCACGTAGCGATAAGTCAGGAGGTTCAGCTCGGGCTCGGTGACCAACTCGAAGTCATTCGAACTCTTGATCATCTTGGCGAACTGGCCGGCCTTGCCGATGCCTAAGTCGATCAGGAGTTCATAGCCGCGGCGGCCGATGATCCGAAGCGCCGAGTGCACAAGCATGGCCATGCCGGGGCGCGTGCCCTCTAGTGTGTGTTTGCCGATGTCGCGCGAGCCCTTGCGGATGATGTAGTTGGCGTTGTGTTCGACGGCGCTGAGCGCTTGGACGTCGCGGAAGACGACCATGCCCGAGCCGATCGGCACGTAGAGCTGTTTGTGGGCGTCGATCGTCACCGAGTCGGCGCGCTCGATGCCCTTCAAGAGGTGCCGGTAACGGCTCGAAAAAAGCGCCGGGCCGCCCCAGGCCGCGTCGACGTGAAAGTGGACTTTCTCTCTCGTCGCAAGGTCCGCCAGTTCGTCGAGCGGGTCGACGTTGCCGGTCTCTGTCGTGCCGGCGATACCGACGACGGCGACGACGCCGATGCGTTCGTCCTTTAGCCGCTTCAACTCGGTTTCTAAAGCTTTGAGGTCGATCTTGTGATGGTCTGCGACGGGGACGGCGATGAGGTTTTTCCGGCCAAGGCCTAAGACGTCGGCGGCCTTGCTCAACGAGTAGTGGCCGCGGCGCGAGACGAGGACCGCCAGGCCGTTCAAGTCGTGGCTGCGCAGGCCCGCGGCCAGGCCGTCGTCGGAGATGCCCGCGAAGCCGGGACGAGGCGCCAGCAGCCGGTTTCTCGCGACCCAGAGGGCCGTGATGTTGGCGATTGTGCCGCCCGAACAGAAGACGCCCAGCGAGTGGTTGAAGTTCTGGGTCCACAGACCGTAGAAAGCCTCGTCGCGCTCGTAGACCAAACGATGGAGCATGCCGACGACTTGGCGCTCCAGCGGCGTGAAGGCCTTCGAGGTCTCGATCTTCACGACGTTCTGGTTGAGCGTCATCATGATCTTGGCGAGCGGGAACATGAAGTAGGGGAGGGCCGACGTCATGTGGCCGATGAAGCTCGGCGACGACGTGTGGACCGACTGCGCCACGACCTTGTTGAGGAGAAAGTCGACCTGCTCGGAGACGAACAGCGGCTGCTCCGGTATCGCCGTGTCGAGGAAGTCCTGCTCGAGGTTAGCCGGCGCGATGTCGCCGGCGACGATCCGGTCGCGCAGGAACCCGAGCAAATTCTCCGAGATCTCGCGGTCGAGGCGGTTCAGCGTCGAGGCGTCGCTCTCCGGCAAGGTAAAGACCTTGCGCATCGTCTCGAGCGTCGCCTCGGCGCGCTTCGCTTGAGGAGTCATCGACTGGTCCAACGGAGCTCCCCGCGGTCTCGCCTATCTCTGGCTAGTCCACATATAGTCTAAGTCGCGGGGCGGGCGCAACTTTGGCCCAACTCGTGGATAAGGCCCAGCAACTCGGGCGCCGGCTCGTCGAACGTGAAGGCCAATTCGAGGCCGGCGGCGTGTTCGACGCGGCGCGTCAGACGGGTGCGGCAGACGGGCGCGGGCAAGTGCTCGGCGTCATGCTCGAGCTGCACCAGATACGGATCGCCGACGGCCAGCAGGCCCCGGGCCTCGCCTTCCTTGTCGGCGCTCGGGCCCAGCACGGCACCGAGGCCCGAAGCCGAGAGGTTCAAGCCGTCGAGCGTCAGTAGGAGCCGCCACGGGGAAAAGTCGACGAGCAGGCGAACGCGGCCGCCATAAGGATAACGTGGTTCGCGAGGGGTCAGGTTTTTCTGCCGGAAATCTCGGGTCATGGCGACGCTCCGGCGGCGAAGGTAGCGCAGGTGGCCGCCGCTCGCAACTAGGGGTTCAAGAGGCCCCGTCGAGGCGCCGTTTGATCGACTGCGGCGCGGCACTGAACGGCGCCTCGCTGGTCGTCGGCGTCGGCTCACCCGAGCCGCCCGCACCCTCCGCGTCTTTCGACGGAACGACGCCGTCCTTCAGGAGCGACGAGATCGTGTCGCCGACGTCGCGGCGGTAGA
>JAYWBY010000581.1:0-9921 GCA_043781115.1 Pseudomonadota bacterium | reverse complement strand
GGCCCGTCAGGCCTTGGACGGTCGGTCCAAAGCTGATGAAGTCCGGGTGCGACACCGTGCCCGCGTCCTCGGGGCGCGCCTGGCCGCAGCCGACGAGCGCCAAGCCCGTAAGGGCCGCGAGCAAAACCATTTCATAAACGTTGTTGAGCCTCGAATTCATACAGCCTCCGCAGCAACTGCGCGACGAAGGCAAGTAAGCGGGGACCGCGGCTCAAGCGAATCCCGGTCCGCGCTTACCTGAATAGGTCGCGCTGACAGCATTCCGCTTGGTTTATTGGCCTTGAGAACTTTTGGGGAACTAGTCGTCAGGGTTTGATGGCATGGGTCCTCCTCCAGACAGCGTGAGAGAGATGCAGCTATGGACCATTGAAACGCGGGGAGCGTCTCGGTTTGTATTATAAAGTAAAAAATAGTTAATGCAAATGTTAATAATTAACATGTGAATTAACAGTCGACGTTGTTGGTGAACGTTCGATTCGCCGTTCTTGCGCACTAATTTTCATTAAACATTATAGTAATCTATTATAATAAAATTGCAATTATAATAGAATTCCATAAAATAAGCCTAGAGACTGAGTTCCCACGCCACGCTGTTATCGGACAATCCCCCTGAGTTGCACTGGAGGTAGGCTATGTTGTCGTTCTATTTAGGAAACATTCGTTTCCTCAGCACTCTATTGATGCTCTCGACAGGCGTTGCCGCTGCCACGACGGGCTGCCGCCAAGGCGCCCAGCACGTGTCGGCGACCGAAGCCGACGAACAACTGGCGCCGCAAGCGGCGGCCCCCGGAGCCGTGCCCGCTTACGACTTGAGCGACGCATTCGCGCTTCAGGGCATTTTGCTGGAGAGCAAGACGCGCCTCGAGTTGACCCAGGCCGAGTTCATCGACTTCAAGGCGATGCTGCCTGACAGCTTGACCGCTTTGGCCGAGGGACTGATTCCGCCTGAGAAGATCGCCAAGGTTTTCGTCAAGGACGGCGACGACCTGTTGCGTTTCGTTTTGACCGAAGAAGCTCTCATCGTCCCTGGCACCATTGTGCCGCAAATGACGCTGATGCTCGCCAACACCGTCTCAATCCAGCGCATCGTCGAGCCCGATGCGACGCACGCCTATTACCGGGTGACGGTGAAAGGCGTGACGCTCGGCACCAAGCGCGTCGAGGCGCTGTATCTCTTGACTACTGGTGATGTCCAACTCGTCTTGGAGGATGGTGGCGAAGCGACTCTGTCGATTCCGGCCTTGAAGACGCTCTTCAGCTCCGGCGACCTGATCTCGGGATTCCCGGTACCGACAGCGGCGACCATGGCAAAGGCATTGTTCGCCGCCACGGAAGCGATCCGCGTCAGTCCCGCTGCCAATGTCATGCATATCAAGTCGAAGAAGCTGGACGCGCAAGGCCAGCCGGCAAAGGATGCGCAAGGCCGCGCCATTCCGGACTTGGAAAATAGATTTCGCAAACTCCTACGCGAGCAGATGGCGGCGGCGAACCTCGACGCCAACCTCTTGGCGCTCGCTGACCGCATAACTGACATCTATGTCGACAACACCGGCATTCAGGTGTGGCTAAGCGAGCCGGTGACGCTGTCTTTCTCAGACGGCACGGCGTCGTTGGCTGCATACGTCAAGCTTCAAGCCAATGGCCCGACGTCGATCGTGCCGGTGCAAGGCGTCAGCGCGGTGGCTTACGAGGCCGATGGCGCTTATATTCAGCAGTTTCGTTTCGTCGACACCGGCAACGGCGCGGGCCGCCTCGACGTCGATGTCTATGGCTACAAACAAACGTTGCTCGGCCAGTTTGGCCAGTCGCGCACCGTCAGCTTCGACTTCTGACCCGAGAATCAATTTACTAGGGTGGCATTGCTGAAGGTGATTGCTGGCTAGGTCTTGAAGTTCAAGACCTAGCCAGGCGCTTTTCGATGAAGCGTCGCTCGGCCCCATTCAGCGGGCAGGCGAGGGCTCGTTTGAAGGCCGCGCGCGCCGGCTCGTCTTTCCCTAAGAGTCGAAGTAGCTCGCCTTCCATTCCGTGAAGCAGGAAGTAGGATTTCAGCCGCGGTTCTTTCTTGAGCGGAGCCAAGACCTTTAGCCCCGCGGTGGGCCCGTCGGCCATGGCAATAGCCGCGGCCCGGTTCAGCGCCACGACGGGCGAGGGGTTCATGGCCAAGAGTTGATCGTAGTATTCGACGATGCGCGGCCAATCGGTCTGGTCGTAGGTCGGAGCCAGTGCGTGGCAGGCGGCGATGCCGGCCTGGACATGCAACTCCGTCAACTCCTCGCCAGCCGCGGCTTTTAGGAGATGGCCGACGCCGTCGCCAACGAGCTTCTGGTCCCAGAGGCTCCGGTCCTGGTCTTTCAGCAGCAGAATGTCGCCCCCGGAGTCAGTACGGGCGGCGAGTCGCGAGGCGTGAAAGCACATCAACGCCGCGAGGGCGTGGACTTCCGGTAAATCAAAGAGCGGGTGGGAGGCGAGGAGCCGCGTCACTCGCAAAGCCTCTTGGCAAACGTCCAACCGCACCAATTGGTCGCCTTCGTGGGCGCTGTAGCCTTCGTTGAAAAGCAGGTAGAGCGTGTCGATCGCGCCGGCCAAGCGCTCCGGGAGCTTCGCTGGCTCCGGCAGTTCGTAGGCGAGCCCGAGTTCCTTGATGCGTTGCTTGGCCCGGACGAGGCGCTGGGCGATGGTGGTCTCCTGGCTCAGGAACGCCGCGGCGATCTCGCGGACCCCGAGTCCAAAGAGCGTCTTCAACGCCAACGCGAGCTGCGCCTCCGGCGCGATTTCCGGATGGCAACAAATGAAGAGCAGCTTCAACCGGTCGTCGGTGAGCTCCTGTGACAGATGCAACGCGCCCGCCAAGGGGTTCGCCGGACTGTCGTCTTCCAAGAAGCGGGTGACCTCGCCCTCCTTGCCGAAGCGCCACTTATCTTGGCGCACGACGTCCAGGGCCTTGTTCTTGGCGACGCGCATCAACCAGCCGGGCGGGTTGTCGGGAATCCCCTGGAGCGGCCACGTCTGCATCGCGGCGACCAAGGCGTCTTGGACAACGGACTCCGCCAGGTCGAGGTTGGCCGAGCCGAAGATCCTCGTCAACGTAGCGACCAGCTGCCCCGCCTCGCGGCGAAACAGCTGGTCCAGGACTATGGCGACATCTTTTGGGGCTACGTCTTTGGGGCCGGGCTCCGTCATCAGTGATTCGTCAGCTCTATGATTTCCACCGACTCACCATGCGTAAGGCAGGGGCAATCTCGGCCTATCGCCACGGCTTCGTCGAGACTTGTCGCCTGGACGATGAAGTAGCCGTTGAGCGCCTCTTTCGATTCAGGGAAGGGACCGTCCAGGACGCGGACCGCGCCGGTGTCGGCGGTAAGGTAGCGGCCCTTGTTCGAAAGAGCGGAGCCTCCTTTAAAGCGGCCTTCGTTCTTCAAGCGCGTGACGAAGGCGAAGTAGCGCTCCATGATCTTTTGCCGTTCTTTCGGGCTTTGACTTTCCCATGCGGCGAAGCTGCCGCGCATCATGAACATGTAGTCTTGCATCGTGGTTCCCGTTTTTGGCGTATTTTGCATGGAATTCAAATCTCCACCAAGCGGACTTCGACGAAGCCGTGCTGGACGGCGACCGTCGGGCATTCCTTGGCTATGGTGACGGCTTCGTCGAAGTTTTTCGCTTCGATGATGTAGTAGCCGCCGATCGTTTCTTTCGATTCGGCGAAGGGGCCGTCGACGACTTTGCCTCCGGCGAAAATCAGGCGGCGACCGGTGCCGTCCTCCAACTTGTGGGTGCTGACGAACTGTTTCTTGGCGCGGAGCTTCTCACCCCAAGCAACGTACTTCGAAATGATCTCTTCATAGTTGGACGTCTCGCCGGGGGCTTGGTCAGGAACGCCGCCGAGGACCAGCATATATTTAGCCATGATCAAACCCCGTGCTTTTGCGTGTATTCGATGACCTTGAGAAGGCCGTTTTCCGTGCCCGCGGCGCGGCTGTAAAGGCTGCCGTCAGCCTCGAGTCTATACTCGATGACGCTCGGAAAGTCGTGATCCGGGTTGGTGAAGACCACGTGGCCGGCGGCGACTTCGGTAGCCGTGAACGAGACGCCGGGCTGTCCGAAGGGCGAGGGCGTCAAAATCAAATTCCCGGCGTCTTCGCGGATCGTCTCGAACTCGTAGAAGGCAAGGGCGCCTTCAGCGGTGAAACGACCTTGGCCGAGGATCAGGCCGCCCTTCGGCGCTCGGTACTGATAGTCGACCTGCATGCCGTCAGAGATGCCGTCCCAGGCTCCGGCCAGCCAGGCCAAGTCTTGGACCGTCGCGGCTTTTGCGAGCGGGGACACGAAGAGAAACCCGCAAGCGGCGAGACCCAAGACCTGGCGGTTAAACATACGCTTCATCGTCGACATACCGGCACACCCTCCATCAGATTTCCTTTGCGAAGTCCCGCACCGTGCGGGCTTGCATAGGGATGACGGATGGCCAGTGCCGGTTTCGACAGGCACCCCAAACTATTTGCTAAGTACCAGTTGAAGCTTGGGAAAACGCTTTTGGGCCGAGTTGGACTTGGCGCGCATCGAGAGCAGTTCCTCCTCGAAGGCGGGAAGACCCTTCTCCATCAAACGCATAATGATCGAGGCAATCGGTACAGGATGGCCGGTTTCGCTCTCTATGAAGCGCGAGCTGTTCTCGAGCCATTGGCGTTGTTCGGGGGTCAGTTTCAAGGAGATCAGGAATGATTCGGGGACGGGATTCATGGCGGGGAAACTCCAAATTCAGCGGGGGCAGCAGGTAGACACTCAGCGGGGAAGGACGGCGGTGAGGGGAATCCACCCTCGAAGACGGTTATAACATAATTTTAAAGAATTATAAAATATTCTATGAAAGTAGAAGGGGGTCAGGCACTTCCGGTAACCTCTCGAATTGCGCTCCATTTTTGAAATAGACTGTGCATCTGGCATCTTACTGAAGGTGCCTGACCCCATTTTCGGTGCTATCATGTTGCTAATCAATTCTCGTCTCCCAGGAGTCCCTCTCGTGCTCAAGAGCCTCGCGCTTTTGTCCTCGGCCTTGCTCCTAGCTTCGTGCTTCCACGACCACCCAGCGACCGACTTCCTCGACCAGGACCTATCCGGCCGGATCAACGGCAAGGAGTGGCAGTACAAGCACGCCTACGTCGACCCGACGATCGACACGCCCGAGGAGGAGGACTTGGTCTTCGTCTTCCTGTCTTACGTTCCGAAGAAGCCCTGCACCAAGCTCGACCAAGTGAAAGAGCTCGACCCGCGGTCGGTCATGGTCTCGGCGCCAAAGGCCAAGAAGCAAGTGAAGCTCAAGAGTGGATCGACCCGCAACCTCGTCTTCCACTTCGACAAGAACGGCGAGCCGGTCGCGACCGTCGCCAAGGCGGGCAAGATCAAGATCTCCGAGATCAGCGACTCGGTGGTGAAGGGCAAAGTCTTCGCCCAATACAACAACGGCAATTGGGTTAGTGGCAATTTCTCGGCCATCATTTGCGATTACCGGGACCTGCAGTAGCGGCCTGAGCGAGCTTCATGGTACAAACTCCTCGCGTCCTAACCATCAGGCGGGGGAGTTCGACCATGATAAGGCATACCAAACTCTGGTGCGGTCTCGTGGCTTTGGCCGGAGGCTTGGCCCTGGTCGGCCCTTCGGCCTTGGCGCGCGGCGAGCTCGAGTTCAACGGTAGTTTCAGCGAAGCCCAGTCGTCGGGCGGCGCTTGCGACGGCATTTTCACGGTCAGCGACTACCACGCTCTCCATGCTTTGGCTGGGCCGACACAACGCACGTCGGTGCTGAAGCTCACTGACGCGACGCACGCCGGCTTCTTTGACGGCATGGTGTTCGTCGGTCTGCTCGGCGGCTCGAACGACCTCGACTACGACAAGACGTCGGAAACCAACGGCGTCACTTTTCAAATTCACGCTGAGGGCTTCATCGACCAGTCGGTCGTATACCTCGAGTTCAAGGTCCGTGGTTTGACCCCGGACCACGACACGGCATGCACGGCCAAGGCGACCTTCAGCGGCTTCGACTAAGGAGTGGGCGAGATGACGACGAAAAAGTGGGTTGTGGCCGTGTGGCTGGGCACGTCGGCGGTGGGCTGCGTCACGGAAGGCAAGGACTTCAAGTCCGAGGTGACCTGGATCAAGGACAACCAGACCAAGCGCGACGACGTCAAGATGGTGCTCGGAGAGCCTTACGCGGTGGGCAATTCCGGCGGCAAGGCCACGTGGACCTACGGCTACTACCGTTACAAGCTGATCGGCAAGAGCCTCCAGAAGGAGCTGAAGTTCTACTGGAACCCCGACGGCTCCGTTTCGAGCTTCTCCTTCACGTCGAGCTTCCCGGAAGACACCGGCAAGACCGGCGCGAGCCCCGCCAAGCCGGGCGCTCCCGCGACTCAGCCGGAGTATTGAGTTAGGACGACCATGGCCGACGCCTCTTTCGTTCCGTTGACGCCGCCGGCACGACCACTATTGCCAGACGCCCGGGGTTATTTCGGGGCGTACGGCGGTTGTTACGTTCCCGAGATCCTGTGGCCAAACCTCCAGGAGCTCGCCAAAGCCTTTGACGAGGCCCGCGCCGATCCGAAGTTCTGGCAAGAATACGTCCACGAGCTGACGACATTCAGCGGCCGACCGACGCCGGTGACCTTTGCCGGGAACCTGACCAAGGAGCTTGGCGGGGCGCGGATCTACATCAAGCGCGAGGATTTGAATCAGACCGGCGCCCACAAAGTGAACAACGTCATCGGCCAAGGGCTCTTGGCCCGGCGCTTGGGGAAGAAGCGAATCATCGCGGAAACGGGCGCCGGCCAGCACGGTGTCGCGACGGCGACGATGGCCGCGCGCTTTGGCCTGGAAGCCGTTGTGTACATGGGTGCGGAGGACGTGGAACGCCAGCGCCCCAACGTTTTCTGGATGGAACGCCTTGGGGCGAAAGTCGTCGCGGTCGAGGACGGTTCGCGGACGCTGAAGGATGCGATCAACGAGGCCCTGCGCGACTGGGCCTCGAACTTCGCTTCGACGCACTACGTGCTCGGCACCGCCTGCGGACCGCACCCATTCCCGGCGCTTGTCGCCTGGTTGCAGAGCGTCACCGGAACGGAGGCCCGCGCGCAAATGCTGGCGCTTGCCGGTGGCTTGCCTAAGCGCGTTTATGCGTGCGTCGGCGGCGGCTCCAATGCTTTGGGAGTTTTCCAAGGGTTTCTCGGCGACGCCGGCGTGGAACTCGTAGGAGTGGAAGCCGGCGGTCGCGGCCCCGGAGTCGGCGAGCACGCCAGCCGCATCGCCGGGGGCGAGGGGACTCCCGGCATCGCCCAAGGCTACGAAACGATTTTCTTGCAGACGGAAGAAGGCCAGATGCTCGACACCCACTCGGTGGCGGCGGGGTTAGACTACGTGGGCGTTTCACCGATTATCGCCGACTTGTACGACAAGGGAAAAGTGCGGTTGGAGAGAGCTTTGGACACCGAGGTCGTCGACGCCGTCCGTCGTTTGATGCGCGCGGAGGGCATCATTCCGGCTCTCGAATCCTCTCACGCCGTCGCCGCGGCTTTGAGAGAAGCCCCAAAGATGTCGCCCCGCGACACGATCCTGATCAACCTCTCGGGCCGCGGCGACAAGGACATCTTCACGGTCGCTTCGGCACTTGGGGACGACTCTTGGGCCCTATTCCTAAAGGTTAAGGCCGAGCAGATGGCGGGAGGGCCGCGTGGCTAACGACCGCCCGAGCCTGACGCCGCGCTTGCGCAAGGACGGCACGATCGGCCTGATGGGCCACGTCATCGCCGACTTCCCGTCACCTACCGCCGTGCGGTCTATGATCAAGGCCATGGCGGAAGCCGGCGTCGAGGTCATAGAGATCCAATTTCCCTTCTCGGAGCCCATGGCAGACGGCGCGTACTTTCTCGCGGCGAATCACCAGGCGCTCGCCCAAGGGGTTGACTACAAGGCATGCCTGGCGCTAGCGCAAGAGGTGAGCGGCCAATTCCCGAAGGTGGCCTTCATTGGCATGAGCTACCTCAACGTCGTCTTCAAACGGGGTTACGCGCGCTTCGTGAACGAGGCAAGGGCGGCCGGGCTTCGGGGCGTCATCATCCCTGATTTGCCGCTGAATTTCGCGGCAGTTCTCGAGTCCGCGGCATTGGCCCAAGATTTCGCCAACGTTCGCTTGATCGCCCCAAATATTGATGACGCGCGCTTGGCCGAGCTAACCGCCAATGCTCGTGGCCTTCTCTACGCCGTCGCGCGGAGCGGCGTGACGGGCGCGGCGACGCAAATCGGCGACGAAGTCTCGGCGCTCGTTGCGCGGATTCGCCGCGCCAGCCCGCTGCCTGTCGCCGTCGGCTTTGGCCTACGCACCGCCGCCGACATCAAACGACTGCGCGGGACCGCGGACCTCGCCATCGTCGGCACGGCGTCGCTGAAAGCATTCGAAGTTTCCGGCCTTGCCGGATTTCAGACGTTTTGGGGCGAGCTCGCGGCCGCCGCTTTAAAATGATTTTAAAGAATTCTATTGATCTTTTAGAAATATCAATATAGAATTTTAAAAGATACGGGACTTCTTTTCCCGTAAGAGCGGACTCCCCGTCCGCCGTTGCCTGCTGCCGTTCCTCTCGCTGTGGCTGATTTACCTTGCTGATCCACGCCTTAAAAAAATTCTCCTTCCTCGTCACGATTGTGACTTTGAGCCTTCTTTGTTTTGCGCTCCACGAGGCGCGCGCCGACGTGAAGGGCATTCCCTATTCGAACCGCTTTCAGTCCGCGTCCTATCCTTATGCTCGCCAAGTCGAGAGCTGCACGACGTGGCGCAAGCCCGACCGGGTCAGCGACAACTGGGGCGGCGTGTCCTTTGCCGGTGCTTGCCAGCTGCATGATCGTTGCTACCACACGGCAGGCTCCTCCTGGGGCGACTGCAACCAGCAGTTCCTCACCGCGATGCATCAAGCTTGCGACCGAGATTTAGAGCGGCAACGCCTGGAAAAAGGCCAGCACGGACGGCCTGATGGACAAGCCGTAGCCTTGTGTTACGAGATTTCTGACCTCTATTTCGCCAAGGTTCAAGCCAGCGACGCGCAAAAGCGCTTCGAACTCGCGCAGAGCCAGCAGCAAGAATATTTGAAGTACGTTCGCACCGTCGTCAGCTCGATCTATCAGTCTGTGCTGAGGCGCCCTGCAACCGAAAAGGAAGCGACCCGCGCGCTTGCGACTTTGGCCCAAGACTACTCGCTCGACGACCTCAAGGCTGCCTTGATGGGAGAGAAGCTCAACCGCGACCAAGCCCAAGCCGACCCGCTGCCTCCTATCGACGAATCAGCCGGCCAAGCCGTCGAAACGTCCGGCAGCGTCTTGCCGGTTACGGCTGAACCAGTCGTGGTTCCTTAAATTATATGAGTAATTTCAATATGTTATTAGAATGTTTTAAAATATTTAAAAAGATTGTTGACAATCTGGGACAATTCTAATAAAACTGATCTGGAAGGGGCCCTCTAGCCCTGGTCCCCGCCCTGCCGTTGCTGAAGCTGAGTTTCCACCGCTGACTTGATTCTGAAGGATGATGACGATGAAGACCCTGAAACACCTGATACCCCTGTGTCTCACCCCGTTCCTCCTCTTCGCTTGCAGCGAAGCGAAATTCTCCGGAGCGAACTCCTCCCGCGGTAGCGACACTCCGTCGACCCCGACGAGCACCCCGACCGACACCACGACGACGCCCCCGGGCACCGACCCGTCGAACCCGACGTCGAATCCGAGCGACCCGTCGAACCCGACGTCGACCTCGACTGACACAGCGACCACGCCGTCGAATCCTGCTGATCCGACGAACCCGACGACGCCCACGACGCCTTGCTCCCCGAGCCAGCAGTCGATTGGCGCCGAGATCGCGTTCTTAATCGACAACTCGAACTCCAACGC
>JAYWBY010000580.1:0-3601 GCA_043781115.1 Pseudomonadota bacterium | reverse complement strand
CCGAATCATTTGACGCGTTGCCGGGCGTGAACGTGGCAGCGGACGTCGCCCTGGCGTCCCGTGATGCGCTAGGGACTCTCCTCCAAGGATTGACGACGACCGAACGTGAAATTCTGCAATCGCGTTTTCTCCTTGAGGAGTCGTACGAGGAGATCGCGGCCAGGGAAGGCACGAACCCCGTCCAAGTGCGGCAGCGTGTTTCTCGCCTGCTCAAGCGCCTACGCGGATAGGTGCCGTACCAGATAGGGCGGCACTCGGTCCACCAGCTGGGCCATAGCCCAAAAGCTCACCCATCCGGCGGCCGTCCAAGCTAACAACATCCAGAGCGGGTTGTTGCCCATGCTGTCGACTTGCGTCATGAACGCCCCGAAAGCCCCGATCCAGCATATCATCGGCAGGCGCGCGCGACGACGCAAGGCCCTGAACTGCAGCGGCGTCGAAAGCAGCCTCATGACGAAGACGGGAAGAATGGCGAAGAGGACGCCGCAATATGCGGTGCAGCCGAGCATTCCTGCTTGCTCGATAATCCAGCCGTTCACCGACCGCGCCAAGGCGCTGAAGCCGAGTTGGAACTGCCCGCAAAAAAAGAGCGACACCAGTCCACCAACCAGTACGGAGATTCCCGTTTTGGCAAAGACGACCGTCCAAGATGGCTTAAGGTCGCTTGTCACAACGGCATAAATGTCCTGCCGAACGCTCTCGCTAACTTGGTCGGTCGGATTGGTCATGGATCTCGCTGCCTCGTTTCGCGCGGGACGCGCCTTCGTCGATTAATACGTATCGTCACGGTCGTTTGTGACTTGATGATTTTTAGTCAATAAATACAATGTATTATATCGGAGGTCACAGGAGGCGAGGGACGCACGTATTAGAGCTAGCCACTGTTTCACGATGAGAAGCGTTATGCCTATCCGGAAAGCGTATCTAATACTAACCCCGAGGTTAACGCGACGGCGCCCAAAACCCGCCACGCGTTGTCATGTCCGTCTAAAAAAGCTCAAGTCGGCCGTTCCTTGTCTCAGTGATTCAGTGGGCTCTTCTTTTAACCATGACGCACTCACAGCCGATCGCCATTGCGACGCCGCAAGCCCAGTTCAAAAGCACAGTCGCGCGTTCGTGATTGGGGCGCACGACACAGGTTTACCGCAGCTCCCATGGGGTAAAAGAATCACTGAATCTCTCTCCCTCGCAGCGCTCGGCAGACACGAAAGGAACGGCCGGCTGGTTTTGGCGGCGAGGCCGACAAAGGCTTTAGACCATGTACCGGTCATTAGGTACGCTTTCCGGATAGGCATAAGAAGCGTTCTTTCGGTCCTCCTCTCTTTGATGTCCGGTGCTGCGCTTGGCGAGCCAGCGCTCGACTTTGCCTCGTTCGTCGATTTGGTGGAGCGCAACCACCCCGAGGCCGCCGTGTCACAGCTTTCGGTCGAGCGAGCGCGTCTCGCTGGGGAGAGGGCCGGCGTA
The DNA here is from genome assembly GCA_043781115.1 of Pseudomonadota bacterium. GTDB lineage: Bacteria > Bdellovibrionota_B > Oligoflexia > Oligoflexales > CAIYRB01 > CAIYRB01. Next base: position 2,137 of record JAYWBY010000580.1, on the reverse strand, counting down.
CTCCCCGATCCCGAAGTTGCCATCTCCCGCGAAAATCTCCCGCTGAAAGGCAAGACGGACATGGACGCCTCGGCGATGTCCCCCATGTTTCAGCTAACCCTGAGCCAGTCGCTTCCCTGGCCAGGGACTTTGAACGCCGCGGCGGCTGCATCCCGCGCTGCGAGCGAGGGCGCCGGAACTGAAGAAAAGATGGCGGCGCTCCTTCGCCGTTTAGATGCCAAGAACCTCTTCGTCGACATGGTCCGGCTGGCGGAAGCCGTGGATTTTCAAAAGGCGAGCGTCGAAGACGCCGACTCCATATTGTCGAGCGCCGCCGCTCGCATCCGCAACGGCATCGGATCTCATCACGAACTGGTTCAAGCCCAAAACGAGAAGGCGGTCCATTCTTTGAATCTGGCTGCTCTAGAGGCGGATCTAGAAAATCTAAAAGACCATGCCGCGCAACTCATCGGTCGCGACGACGCAACGGGACTGGCGTTCACCCTTCGGCTTCCGGACGACTACACCGGCGTAAAGTCGCCCGGCAAGCCCACTGCGGAGTCGCCGGGCGTGGATCTGATCCGTCTACGTCAGCAACAAGGCCAGGACGAGGCTGCGGCTCGCCTTACCACCGAACGAAAGCAGAGCCTACCTCACTTCATGATATCGGGGATGATGATGCGGCAAGACGACGGCATGCGGTCCGTCGGCGCGATGGCCGGCATCTCCGTTCCTGTTTTTTCGGGCCAAATCCGTCGCAGCGTCGACGACGAAAGCGGAGTGCTCTCGACTCAGTCGAGCCGCGATCTGGGCTGGCACGACCGCAAGAAAATGCTCGCGGAGACCCAGAATCAACGCCGCGTAAAGGTACTGAGTCAATCGCTTCAAACGCTTCACGACGAAATCGTCCGCAACGCCAAGGGACATCTTCAGGCGGTGGCATTGGACTACGCGCTCGGACGAACGAGCTTCGCCGCGGTCAACGCCGCCCGCGAGCAGCTCCTCCAGTATGAACTGGCAGAGGCCAGCGCGCGTCAGAACCTTGCTCGGGCCATGATTTCTCGGGAGAAAATCCTCGCAGGCTTCGTCGACGACGCCATCGACCGTCCAACCCCCCAGGTCTCTACGGGCGACATGAATGGTGGCGGCGAAATGGAAGGCCGCGGAATGGCGCCCTCCTCGGCCAAAGGCTCGACGAGTGAGCGCCGCTCCCCGCCCAAAGAAAGTGGGCGTGGCGGAGTGATGATGCCACAGACGGAAGAGCCTTCGGCTAAGAGCGACGGCATGGGTGGTATGTGAAAAGGAGTTTTCGCGTGAGATTTTTCGCCTATCTGACATTGCTATTGGTCAGCGCGCTAACGATGCCAACCGGCGCGATTGGCGCGGTCGACCTTTCATTCACGCAACGACCGAGCTCACCCGAAGTCGGCGAGAACGCCCTCGATCTGAAGCTGCAGGACGACAAGGGCCAACCACTAGACAAGGCAACGGTCGACATCACCCTCTTCATGCCGGCCATGGGGACGATGCCGCGCATGAACGTCAAGACCGCAGTAACGCCGGCGGGTGGCGGAATTTATCGTACTAACTATGAACTGAGCATGGCAGGTACTTGGGTCGTCATTATCTCGGTGAGCTTGGATGGCGCGAAACAGACCTTCAACTACACGCTGACGACCGGCGCTCCCGGCATGGTCTCTAACGGCGCGAAAACAGCCCAAAGCGGCGAGCCCGAGACCCAGGCAATGCCAGTTGGTCCCGACCGCATCCAGCAACTCGGCGTGCGCTTCGCCGAGGCGAAGACCAGGCCGCTCACCAGGTCGCTGCGAGCTGCTGGCTTGGTGGAGGCCGACAACACCCGGCGCACTGAACTGACGCTCCGCTACAGTGGCTACGTCGAGAAGCAGTTAAAAGGCCGTATCGGAGACCACGTCGAGACTGGGACCCCGCTCGCCACCGTTTACAGCCCGGATCTCGCTACCGCCCAAAGTGAATTCTTGTTGTCCCACAGCGTCAAGGACGCCGGGATGGCAATTCATCAGTCGACCATCGACAGATTGAAAAACTTCGGTTTGACCGCGGCCGACATCGCCCGCATCAAAAAAAATAACGTCCCGGAAAAGACCGTCGTCGTGCGGGCTCCGCAAAGCGGCACCAT
>JAYWBY010000579.1:0-9951 GCA_043781115.1 Pseudomonadota bacterium | reverse complement strand
GACGCCGTAATTGTAGGTGTTGATGTGGCTCTTATCCAACTTGAGATTGGCCGAGAGCTGCGCGGCGGCCGTCGGGTCGGCCAGGTCGACATAGCCTTCAGTGGTCGCTTTGGCATAATTGTAGAGATCCGTAATGCCTTGCGTGAAGGCGGTCAGGTCGCCGTTCGGATCGGTCGGAAAGCTCTTAGACGTCCCTTGGGTCGGACGCTGATAAATGGTGATGCAGCCTTGCGGATTGCTGTGGCCTGAGCCGTGAACATCCAGCGAGTGGCAAATGTCGATGCCGCCGATCTGGTATTTGAGGCTAATGAGGTCGGTAGCGGAGGCTTGGCCTTGCTCGGCAAGCATCAAGTTGGACGTGTCGAGCGCGAGGGTGCCCGTAGAAAGGACCGACATTTGGAGAGTACCGCTATCGGTCAGAGGCGTAGGTTTTTTGTCGTCTTTCGAAATTGGAGTCTCGTCCTTCTTGGCGTCAGGATCGGTGTCGACGCCGACGGTTCCAGGCAGAGTGCTCGGAACGTTGGCGGGAGCTGTTGTGGTGGCGCTGTCGGATTTTTTGTCGCTACCACTCGGAGGAGTGCACGAGACAATTAGAGCTAGAGCGGTGACGACAAGAGGTGACAAACGATTGCGAGTTGAAATCATACGCATTGGCTCGACTCCTGATAATTAGGCCTGTGAAGTCTATCGTCGCTTAGGGCGTCGAACCTTAGGACACCTAAGTGCGAGGATAACATCCCGTTATTTAATCTAAATCTATTTGCAGCGAAGTCCTTGGCGCCCCCCAGACGCCTTTTTGCACCACTGCGATGGCGCGCGTGGGACCGAAAGTCGGGGTACTCGACGAACAGGCCTTCCTTGACGCCGTCACTCGAGGCCCAACCACTAGAATTCTTGACCCGCGAGCAGAGTCGCCTGACAGCGAAGCCGGGACGCCTGACCGTCTAAGGGTCGATGTACACGAAGAGCTCGCGGCGCCGAAGGCTGCACGTATTCTTACTGACCTAGTTCACTGACGACGTCGCTCAAATTGACCGGCGGCCGCTCTTTGATCTTCAAATCCGGTGGCAGTTGCCCGAGCTCGATCCAGCCGAAGCACTGTTCTGCCTCCGTCATCTTCAACAACCGCCGAACCGGCTCGGCGTCGCAAAAGGGGGCGCTCTTCCAGCCCGATCCGAGGCCCAAGGCGTGCGCCGCGAGGCAAAGGTTTTGGGCGGCCGCGGCGACAGAGGCGTGTTGTTCCCACAAAGGCGCCTTGCCCTCGCGCGAGGGGCTAGCAATGATCACGATCATCAGCGGCGCTCGTTCGGTCTTGTAGCGGACTTTCGCCAAATACTCCGGGGCCGGCGGTGCTGCGGGATCCGTCACGGCCTCGACGAACGCGTCACCCAGCCGGCGCCTCGCAGCGCCTCGCACGACGACGAAGCGCCATGGCCTCAGCAGCTTGTGGTCGGGAGCAGTCGTCGCGGCCCTGAAGATTTTGTCCAGCTGCTCTTCCGTCGGCCCTTCGCCGGTCAGCTGCGGGGCGGTGCGGCGCGTTTCGATGCAAGTGAGCGCGTCCATGGTCGTTCCTCTCTTTGAGCACTCTCGGTTCGCAACGAGACGAAGATACCACCGTGGGGCATTTGGAGGTATTGTCGCTTCGGCGGACCTTGGAGCTCAAGGGAAAGAAGCAAGAGCGACGCCAACCTTGGCGGAAAATTCACTTTCCCGGGCGCCACTTTTTTGCGGGAGAAATTTGGCGGCCGCCCAGTTCAAGCCGTCACCGCAGGATCTCGCGGAATTGCACGGGTAACGCCAGGCGAAGAATTGACGTTTATTTCGCGATTTGAGTCCAGCTAAAAAACGGGCGCGCCCGAGTGCGTGAAGTGACGCAACGCCTATGGATCGCGTCTTGCATTGAGACTAGCGATCGGCATCGTTGCGTATTTCGGGAGGCGGTTTTGGGCAGCACTCGTAGACTTTGGGTCACCCTTGTTGGTGTCGTGGTCATTTCCTTTTGCGTCCTTGGCTACTTTGGTCGCGAGATCTATCGCGCGGCTCCGCCAGTACCCACGAAGGTCGTTACGCCAGACGGAAGGACCGTCATTACCGCTCACGACATCGAATCGGGTCGTTCGGTTTGGCAGACCACGGGTGGGCAGGAGCTCGGCTCGATTTGGGGGCACGGAGCCTACACGGCGCCGGATTGGTCCGCGGACTGGCTGCATCGGGAAGCCGTCTTTACACTCGATGCTTGGGCAAAGGCTGAGCACGGCACGCCTTTCGACGACCTAAGCGACGACGCGCGACTTTTGCTTGGCGCCCGCCTCGTCAAAGAAATCCGCAAGAACACCTTCGATCCCGCCACCGGGATTTTGACGGTGGCGCCAGTGCGCGCGGCGGCGATCGAGCAGGTCGCCAAACACTACAGCGATCTTTTCACGGGCGACCCCGCGCTTGCCGGCCTTAGGGAAGCGTACGCGATGAAGCGCGTCACGATTGCCGATCCCGAGCGCATGCGGCAGTTGACGGCGTTCTTTTTCTGGGCCTCCTGGGCCTGTACCACCAACCGGCCGGGAAGCGACGTCACCTACACAAATAACTGGCCGGCGGAGAAACTCGTCGGCAACGAACCGCAGTCGTCGCTCTTGCTTTGGACGGGATTCAGCGTCATTCTTTTACTGGCCGGTATTGGGGCGCTCGCTGCATACTACGCCAGCCGACCGGATGAGCCCCTTGATCCCGCCCAACTACCCGCGCGCGACCCGCTACATGCCTGGTCTCCGACGCCTTCCATGAAGGCAACGCTGAAGTACTTCTGGGTGGTCGCGGCGCTGATCGTCGTCCAAATCGGACTGGGCGTCGTCACCGCCCACTACGGCGTCGAAGGAACGGCGTTTTACGGAATTCCCTTGGCCGAGATTCTCCCGTACTCGGTCACCCGCACTTGGCACCTCCAACTCGGCATCTTCTGGATCGCGACCTCGTGGCTGGCCACTGGGCTATTCGTAGCACCGGCCGTCTCCGGTCACGAACCCAAGTGGCAACGCGCCGGAGTTAACTTGCTCTTCGTGTCGCTCCTCGTCATCGTCGTCGGCTCGCTTGCCGGTCAGTGGTTCGCGGTGATGCAGCGCCTCGATCTCGGCGCTAATTTCTGGTTCGGTCACCAAGGTTACGAATACGTCGACCTCGGCCGCTTCTGGCAGGCCTTCCTGTTCGTCGGCTTAATCCTTTGGCTGTTCTTAATGACGCGCGCCATTTGGCCGGCCTTTCGCCAAGAGACTGAAGGGAAGCACCTCTTAGCCCTCTTTCTGATTTCGTCGGCGGCGATCGCTTTGTTCTACGGCGCCGGCCTGATGTGGGGCCGGACGACTAACCTCGCGGTAGTCGAATATTGGCGCTGGTGGGTCGTCCATCTCTGGGTGGAAGGCTTCTTCGAAGTCTTCGCCACTGTCGTCATCGCCTTTCTATTCGTCAGAATGGGTTTGGTCGCCGTGCGCATCGCCACGGGCACGGTCCTTTTCTCGACCGTCGTCTTTCTCGCTGGCGGGATCCTCGGCACATTCCACCACCTCTATTTTTCCGGGACCCCGACATCCGTGCTGGCGCTCGGCGCCTCGTTCAGCGCCCTCGAGGTCGTGCCACTCGTGCTGGTCGGCTTTGAGGGGTACCACAACCTCCGCTTAGGTCGGGCGGCGCCTTGGGTGCGCGCCTACCGGTGGCCGATTTACTGCTTCGTCTCGGTCGCTTTTTGGAACCTCGTGGGCGCCGGGATCTTCGGCTTTTTGATCAACCCTCCGATTGCGCTTTACTACATGCAGGGACTCAACACGACCGCAGTACACGCCCATGCCGCGCTCTTCGGGGTGTATGGGATGCTCGGCATCGGACTGATGCTGTTCGTCTTGAAAGGCCTGGCGGCACGCCGGATATGGAAGGATCGGTTGATCGGGACGTCTCTCTGGGCGATCAACATCGGCTTGGGTTTGATGATTTTGCTGAGCGTCCTGCCGATCGGGTTCTTGCAGACATTGGCCAGCTTCGAGCACGGCTACTGGTACGCCCGCTCGGCGGAATTTCTCCATTCGCCGCTGCTCGACAATTTGCGGTGGCTGCGAGTCATTGGCGACACGATCTTCGCGCTCGGCGCATTGGGACTCGGCTGGTTCATTTTGGGGCTGAAATTCGGCTGGTCCGTGAAGGGCGAGGAATCGGATCTTCCCGGCGCCTTTTCCCCTGATAAAAAGAGACGCTAGATCAGTGGCTTGCGGCTGACCGCAAGCCAAGCCCCGCGGTCCTTGGCAACTCGATCAGACCTTTCCGCACCGTCATCCCGTCAAACGGGTCGGCTGCCAGATCCAAATGCCCGTCCAGGTCCAAATAGTCGGCCAGGCTGGCAAGCTGCGCGATGGCCGTTACACCGAGAGAACTTTCGGTCTTGCAGCCGAGCATGACCTTCAGGCCCGCTTGACGAGCCGCGGCTATGGCATTGATGGCGTTGACGAAGCCACCGACCTTGACGAGTTTGATGTTGACTGCATGGACGGCATCCTTCAAATGCCAAACGTCCGCGGCGTTGATGAAGTCCTCGTCAGCGACCAAGTCAATGGGAGACTGGAGCTTCAGGGCTTTCAGGTCGCCCAAGCGACCGGGAGCGATCGGCTGTTCGAAGAGTTCGACACCGAAGTCGCCGAGCCGGTCCGCCACGGCGACCGCGCCATCCAAGTCCCACGAACCGTTGCCATCAACCCATATGCGGCCTCGGTAAAAGTCGCGCAGCCTTCCAATCAATTCCAAATCGAAAGCAGGCGTCACTTTGATTTTCAAGATCGGCCAATCCCTGACTTTTTTCGCGTTCCGGAGCCAGATGTCGGGTTCGGCGAGACTAAGCGACAGCGCCGTCGGGGCCAACGGAAAGTCGTTCAAACCCCACATCGTCCTAAGTGGCACGTCGGCGATCTTGCCGGCCAAATCGTGCATCGCCATGTCCACGGCCGCCAAGGCGGATGCCGGCGAAGCGGTCCTAAACCCAAGGTCCGTCATGATGGCCCAGACGTCCACGGGCGACCGGCCTACGAGGCGGGGCACGATGTCTTCAAGCGCCGCGACGATGTTCGCCTCGTCGGCGCCGTACTCTTTGGCGAAGACGGCGGCGCCGAATCCGGTGACGCCCGCCGCATCGAGGCGGACGATGATCTGGCGCACTGCGTCGGTCGAGCCCTTGTGACTCGTGAAGGACTCTCGCAAGGGCGAATTCATGATCGACCAACTCAGGCGCATGGCGGACCCATCAGCGCCGAAAGAATCATGCAAGCTTGCCGCAGCGTCAGACGACGGAAGCCGTCGGAGAAAACGGTTTCACCGGTTCCGGGTAATCCAGACCTCTGGACCGCGCCTTGCCGAGGAGTAAAACGTTGCGTCATGTAGGGCGAGAGGCCCGCTCCGACGCCGCGCCGCCAATCCTTTACCAAGGCGTCGACGACTTTCATCGCGGCCTCAGGCTCGACGGCGGAGCCGGCGTCGTGCACCGCCGCGAAGAGGTCATCGAGCCGGTCGGCGTCGTCTCGCAGCGCGGTCGTCGCGCAAAGGAGGAAAATCGGCGCCGGCAGGAGGACGAACAGCATCGGTTGGCTCCGGCCTGCCCGTAGAAGGGCCTCCGTCATCCAGCGCGCGCTGCGCTGGGTCGATTTCTCGAAGAAATAGCCGCGACGCCCGGGCGGGTAGCCCGCCATGTCGCGCGCTCCCCAGTGGAAGTGAACGTTCAGTTCGTCCTGGTGCTTGAATTTGTCTTTGGGATAGTGCGTGGCGAAGTTGGCGGTCAAGAGCGCCGCGGTCAGATTCGAGAGCAGGGGCATTTTTTCCGGGAGGCCTGCGAGATCCGCGAGAACCTGCTCGGGATCCGTGACCGCCCGCAGCGGCAACAGTACGCTCGCCGCCAAAGCCTCGACGGACGGGAAGAAACAGTCGTCCAGCCAAAGCCCCGAACCGTCCAACCTCAGCGCGCACCGCTCCATGACCCCGCTTCGTGACACGGAGTGGCTGATGACGTCGGCCAAAGCCCGCTTGGCATTGTCGCGCCCGAGCGCTTCCGTCAAGAGCACGACGACGCTGGCCTCAACTTCTTCCGCTCTGTCGACCAGCGTTTGGGCCTCGAGGCGAAAGGACCAGGATGCCACCTTTTGCATTTTCCGCCAGTGAAGCCGCGTCAACGGTAGCAATTCACCAGGCGACGAAGGGTCTTGCGTCATCACGAACGGGCAAAACCACGCGTGTTCCCTCGAGCGTTCGACGAAGCCGCGTCCCGGCGCGCCTTTTTCCCAGGTATAGAGCGGCAGCGCCGTGCGTTTGCCCTCGACCACCAAAGACCCCGGGAGGTAGACCTGGTCGCCTGAGGCCGGCAGGACGCCGTCCGTTTCCGTTTGGGTGAAGGCATAAATGGACGGGTGACCGAGGCCCGCCGAGCAAATGGCGTGATTGAAGTCCAAGGCACCGCCCTGCCCGCTGGCGACGTCTTCCCAATTGCCGAGATGACCAGACCGCGGAGGGCTGAGGCCGGGACTCTCTTTTATCAAATCCATGAGGCTGCCGACGGAAAGGTCGCTGAGTCCCAGGTGAACGGCCTGATAGCCATCCGTCGCCTGGTCGTTCAAGCCGAGAGCGGCGATGAAGGGGGACTTCGCTTTCATTTGGCTGTGCCTTGGACCAGCCGGCGTTCGACCGGGCCGACGTATTGGAGCAAAGGCCGAATCAGGATGTTGCTCTCTTGCTGCTCCTTGACGTGGGCGATCCAACCGGCAATGCGTCCCATCACGAAGAGTGGCGCGAAAAGGTCGGCTTCGAAGCCCAAGGCTTTGTAAGCAACGGCGGCATAAAAATCGACGTTGACGTCGATGCCGAGGCGGCTCCGCGCCGCCATTTCCTCGACTACGGCGTCGAGGATGGCGAGATACCGCTCTTGGCCGGCCTTCCTTGCTAGAAACTCGGCGATGCCGCGTAGATATTTGGCGCGCGGGTCGGCGGTCCGGTAGACGCGGTGGCCGAAGCCAAAGATTGGCAGGTTGTTCGCCTGCCGATGGCGGATGTAATCCGCGGCGCGTGCGGGGTCGCCGATCTCGTCCAGCATGACCATGACGTCCTCGACGGCTCCGCCATGACGGGCGCCGGCGAAAGTGCTGATCGCCGCCGTGACCGCGCCGAGAAAGTCGGACTCGGTGCCGGTGGCGACGCGTGCAGCGAAGGTCGCGGCGTTGGCGCTATGGTCGGCATGAATCACGAGGTCCTGTTCAAAGGCGCACACGATCTCGGGAGTGACCGCGAGATCGGGGGCCATGATCCTTAATACAAACTCGGCGTGCCTGACGCCCAGAGGCACGGACGGGGCGCGGCGCCCCTGACGCGCCGCTTGGTGCGTCGCGACGATGAGCGGGATCTGGCTAACGAGTCGGAGGCCCATGGTCCAAGGACTCTTGGCTTCTTTCGCGGTGGAGAATGCGGCCAGCATCGAGACGCCGGTTCTGAGCGCCGCCATCGGGGTGGCGTCTTTCATGGCGACCAGCGCTTGCGCCACGGCCTCGGGCAAGTAACGAGCGGTCTCCAACTGGTCACAGACTGCCGACAGTTGGGCGTGATCAGGGATTTCTCCGAAAACCAGGAGGTGCAAGGTCTCTTCGAAGCTCAGATGCTCTGCCACTTCGCCGATGTCGAAACCCCGGTAGGAGAGTCTGCCGGCTTGGCCGTCGATCTTGGTAATGCGCGACCGATCGAAATGAACGCCGCTCAAGCCACGATGGACCGCCGGCTCTTCGGTCGTCGGGGTCGTCGCCGGCGCGGCGGCCGTCGTCGTCGTCCTTGGCCGGACACTCGCGCCGATGAAGGCTTCGATCGCCGGGATCGTCACCAGGTCGAGCACCTGCATCGGCGCAACCGACACCCCAAATTCCTGCTCGAGCGCCAGCATCAACCCGACGTGCGCCAAAGAGTCCCACTCGACTGTGGACTGGTAGCTGAGGTCTGGCGTCACGAGCATCGGATCAAGTTTCAGCGCCGCGGCGACGGTGCGTTGCAGGCGCGTCGCGAGGTTCATTTCAATTGAAGGAGCGGCGAGAGCGGGTGATAGAGCGAGCATGGGATTCTCCAGGTTGTGCGCGATCACGCCTTTGCTAGTGCGAATTCCGGGCCGCCGCCAACCGGTTGAATTCCGGTGCAAGCCCGCTCCGACTGGCCCGGATCCCGGCCGCATTTCCGGCCAGCGGCTCAGTTTTCGGACAAAGGAGCCGGCATTTACCTGCAATTTTACTGAGATTTTCACACCCCGGTTTTGGTCCGCGGCTTGCTTTAAGCAGGTGGACGATGGAATTAGACCTTGGAGGCGAACATGATCGGGCTGACGGCGACCACCGACTGGCATAGGGACGACTCGGCGAGCAGCGCGTCCGGCGTCACGATTCCTCGCGTCTTGGCCCTCGGCGACGGCTTCCTTGCCGCGGTCGAGCGCTTTCCCCACCACGAGGCCGTGAACATTGGCGACGCGTCACTGAGCTACCAAGAGCTTGCGACGGCGGCCTTAACCTGGGCGTCGGCACTCTCGTCCGGCCAACCGGTCCGCCGCGTCGCCCTCCTCGCCTCCCGCTCGGAAACGCTCTACGGCGGCATTCTCGCATCCCTCTTCGCCGGCGCGACTTATGTTCCGTTGAACGTCTCGTTCCCCGCGGCGCGCAACGCGGCGATGCTCAAAGCCGCTGGGTGCGACGCGTTGATCGTCGACGAAACTGGTCTCCGCCTGCTCGGCGCCATCCTGCAACTCCTCGACCCGAGCGACCGACCGGAGCTAGTCCTGGCGCCCAAGTGTCCGCGCCGCGCCACCCTGGCAGGAGGCCCGCGCCTGGTGTTTGCGGAGGACCTGCGTTTTGACCCGAGTTTTGCGCCTAAATCCCCGGCGCTTTCCGAAATCGCCTACATTCTGTTCACGTCCGGCAGCACCGGCCAGCCGAAAGGCGTGCCGATCAGCCATGCCAACGTCGCCGCCTTCCTGACCCACAATTTGGCGCGTTACCGCATCGGTCCGCGCGACCGCTTGTCCCAAACGTTCGACCCGACCTTCGACCTGTCCGTGTTCGACATGTTCATGGCGTGGTGGGCGGGCGCCTGCGTCTGCGCCGTGGGACCACATGACCTCTTGGCTCCGTCGCGCTTCATTCAACAGAAGGGCATCACTGTTTGGTTTTCGGTGCCGTCGGTGGCGCGCTTGATGCTCCAAGGCCGCCAGCTCGCACCGCATAGTTTGCCGGGCCTACGCCTCAGTCTCTTCTGCGGCGAGGCACTGCCCCGGAAGGTCGCCGAAGCTTGGGCCGCGGCGGCGCCGAACGGGGCTCTGGATAACATTTATGGTCCGACCGAGCTGACGATCGCCCTCAGTGCTTACCGCTGGAATCCGGCCACTTCACCAGCGGCTTGCGTCAACGACGTCGTGCCGATCGGCCGGCCTTATCCGGGATTGGATTTTCAGATCATCGACGAGGTCGACCGCCCCGTGGCGCCCGGAGCCACCGGCATTCTCTGCGTCGACGGCCCGCAGCGCTTCGCGGGCTACCTCGACGACGCCGAGCGCACGGCCCAAGCGTTTTTTCTGGCCGAGAACGGCCGCACCTACTACCGCACGGGCGACCTAGTCTTTCAAAACGCCACGGGCGACCTCTGCTTCGTCGGGCGCCGCGACAGCCAAGTCAAAGTCAACGGCTACCGCATCGAACTCGGTGAAGTCGAAGGCGCTGCCCGCAAGATCCCGGGCGTGGTCGAAGTCGCGGTCGTCGTCTGGCCGGCGGGAGGCGACGGGGCGGGCGCTTCGGAACTCGTGGCTTTCATCATGAGCGCCGCGATGCCGCAGGATCAAATCAGCATGAACCTCCGCCGCAGCCTCCCGTCGTATATGGTGCCGCGCCGCGTGGTCTTTTGTGCGGACTTTCCGTTGAA
>JAYWBY010000578.1:0-9954 GCA_043781115.1 Pseudomonadota bacterium | reverse complement strand
CGTGCGAAAGGCATCGGCTATGACCGCGAAGCTAGACGGCTAGCCGGACTCTCCGAGCATTTCATCGAAGAGCTTGCCGTTTACAAACACTCGAAAGGTCGACCACCCGTCGTCTATTGGTTCAACCCGGGTTGCGAGGCTGAAATTGCGCATCCCGAGCCGCATTTCAACGCGCCCGCCGCCTTACGCCAAATTACCAGCGATTTGGCCAGTCTGATGCAGTTTCTGACGCGCGCCGACGACGTCGTCTGGCTGGATCGTCGGCCGACGACGGTATTCTTGTCGACGCTGCAGGAGATTGGCCTGCCGATCCCGCAATTCGTTACGTCGGAAGGCGAGCTCCAGGGTCGGCAGATCGCCGCCCTGGAGCCTTGGGGTCAGAGCCCTGCGGCGATCAGACGTCAAGCCGAGAGCCGCTTCGACCAACCGAAGCCGAAAGCCTTCGTACGAGACTGGCGCATCTTTTCTAAAGCGTTCAGCGCCGAACTCTTGGAGAAGCTAGCTCCGTCGCCGACCTCCGGCCGCACATTTCACGACCGAGCCAGCATCGTCGCGCACCTCGCCGCGCATTTCGCAAAGTCCGAAGCGCCGTTGGTGATCAAAGCGCCCTTCGGCTCGAGCGGCCGCAACATGCAACGCATCAAGCATCCCGAGGCCGACGCCAAGCAGTTGCGCTGGGTCGACAACATTCTCGGAGCGCAGGGCGCCGTCGTCATCGAGCCGTGGCTCGACCGCCTCGTCGACCTCTCGGTCCAAGTCAACGTCGCCAATGGCAAACGGCCGGTGCTGGGAATCACGCGCTTTTTAACCGACGGCCGCGGGCAGTACATCGGCCACAGGCTTGGCCGGAAGTTCGGCGATTTAGACCAAGAGCTGCGGCGAGCGCTCCACGAAGGCGGCCTCTTGGCGGAGCTTGAGAGCTTGGCGGCGCGAGTCGTCGAGTGCTTGGCAGCAACGGGCTATTCGGGTCCTGCTGGCATCGATGCCCTGATCTATCGCGACGGCGCCACACCGAAGCTAAAGCCAATCGTCGAGATCAACCCGCGCTATACGATGGGCCGCATCGCTTGGGAGCTCGATCACTTCGTCTACCACGCCGCCGACGCCGATTGGCTGCACTTGAATCTTAAGCAAGCGCAGGGGCTCGGTCACGCCGGCTTTCGCGAGTTCGTCGCCGAGGGCCAGCGCCTTTTCCCGCCCCTGAGGAAAGACGGTGCCGCCGGGCCGTTGACCGCCGGCTTCGTCGCTACGAACGACCCGGAACACGCGGCACTCATGCAGACGGTGCTGGCGGTCGGTCCGGCGCAATTGTGGCTGCGCGCCGAACTGGCTAAGATCCAGCCCGAAAGACCTTGATTCCCGCGCGTTCGACCAAGGTTAGGAGTTTGGTGAAATTGGCTTGCTGAAGCGGGGTCGACTCTCCGCCCTTTTCCGCCGTCGGGCGCCAGTATTCGCGGCCGGTGACTTTCGAAAAGTCGCAGCCAAAAAGCCGGACCTCCGCGACGCCCATGACCACCGCTAGCTGTAGGGCGACTCCGGCGATCGTGGCACCGTGGAAAAAGCGCGGGCTGGCGGCGTCGAACGGCACTTCTCCGAAGCGAGAGAGCGGTGGGTGTTCGTACTGAAACCAAAGATGCGGCGGCGCGACTTTCTCGCTAGGTTCATAGTTGTAGAGCCCGCTCATGCGCCGCCGCGCCACCGCTGCGTCGAAGGGGACCGCGGCCTGCATGACCTGACGCTGCACCCCATTCGGGAAGAGAATGGGGTCGAACGGCGCGACGAACGACGAGACGATGCGAGTGGCTTGGAACTTCGCCGATTCGAGGAACCAAGGGCGTTGCGCCGAAGCTGCGTCACCACAAAGAAAATAATCATACCGTTCGTCGACAAAGGCCGCGCCGTTCAGGGCCATGACGACGTCGGAGCGGCCTTTAAAGACCGAAAGCGACGGCCCGCTGGCCAAGATCGTCAAGGTCTGACCTCGATGCTTGGCCCTAATCGACCCGAGCAAGCGCTCGGCTTCGGCGCTCGGGCGGCGCCAGCCCGTCGTCATTCGAAGAATTTGGTCGACCAGGTGCCGCATCGCAATCATCGGTCAGACCTCGAACGCGGAAGGCTTCGGAAAGCGCGGCTCCAAGATTTTGCGGATGGTCACACGGTCGGCGACTATGACCAGAAAGCGGCCGTCGGGCTGCCTTTCGATTTTCAAGTTGGCGCGGGCTTCGGGCAAGGCTACCTTGTGCTTCAGTAGACTCACCAACATGTTGAGGGAGCGAAAGTTGTGGTAGCCGAGCATCAAGCCGATCTGCCCCTCGTCACGCGCCATCGCCAGGCCTTGGTTTAGCATTAGGTGCGGGACCAGGCTGTTGGTGAAGGCAATGTTCGAGGCTGAGCGAAAGCGACTCTTGGCCGACACCAATAGTTCGGTGCCGAATGCCTCCCACGCGCGCTGGCACCCGGTCTTGGTCAGAGCCAAAGGGTAATGATAGATTTCGCGCCGCGATTCCGGCCCAAACTGCCGACTCAACAAGGAATTCGCGTTTTTTATCCCCGCCAAATGGCCGTCGTCGTTTGGCGTCACGCCGCCTTGGGCGCTCGCCTTCTGTCCTAGATAAATGACCGGTTTGCCGCCGTCGAAAAAAGTCAACAGGTCGACCTGGCGCAGGAAGATAAAATCGTCGTTGCTGTAAACGAATTTTTCACTCAGTCCGGGAATCCGGTGCAGGAACGCTTCGATGACGGTCGAGCAAAAGGTCGGCAGAAAGTCGGCCGGGATGAATTCGGAGTGTCGGACGATCTTGATCCGATCGCTTTCCTTCAACCATTTGGGCTTTTGACCGTCCATGCAGACGACGAAGATCTTACGGAAGAGCGGTGCATTCTGTTCGACCGAGCGAAGGGAATATTGCAGCTCGCCTCGGTCGGCCCAGCGCACCCAAGTATTGTCGGCCGCAACTGACTCCCTGAACCGATGGCGAGTCCGCGCGGCGACGTGAGAGGCTTTGCTGCCATCAACCCACGTATAGACTAGATCGACGCCCTCCCCCATGCGTAGCCAATTCCCCTAGTTCGATATGGTTTAAGGAATTACTATAACAGGTTAGAATAAAAGCAGTAAGAAGAGAACGGCCAACGACCGGCGGACCAATGGTACAGGTACCAACAACTCCACCCGAGCCGCGCCTCACAACCGAGCGCCCGCTCGTCAGCATTATCATTCCGCACCGAGACCAGTTGGAATGGCTCGGTGCCTGCCTTGCCAGCTGTCTGGCTCAAACTTATGACAACATTGAAATCCTGCTCATCGATGACGGCTCAACTACGGACCCTTCCGCTTTTCTGCGGCCCTACGGCGACAAGGTCCACCTCCACCGCTTGCCTCATTCATCCGGCCCGGCGGCTGCGCGGAACCTTGGGCTGAAGCTCGCCCGAGGTGAAGTCATTCAATACCTCGACAGCGACGACTACATCCATCGCCGGAAGCTGGAGGTCCAAGTGCGCCGCCTGGTGGCGGACAAAGTGCCGGTGGTGCTTTCGGACTGGCGAAAAGTCGACTGCTTCGGTCTCATCAGTTTGACCCACCCCGTGCGGCGCCTTGCCCCCACCGCCGACCTGCTGGCCGAGACAATCGGCGACTCGTGGAATTGGTTCCCTTTGATGGGTGGGCTGTTTCGGAAGGCTTTTTTGGAGCAAGTCGGCGACTGGCGCACTGACTTGGCGTGGGGCGAAGACCGCGACTACCGGTACCGCGTGCTGAGAGTCGCGCCCGCGATCTCACGCACGACCGACTGCTTCTTCTACTATCGTCGATATCTCAAGCCGTCGCGGGCGACAACGCCGCTTAGAGGCGACGACAGCGTCAACATCATCGCTCGTTACAACTGCGCCTATTTGGTCGAAGTCGTCGAGGACATGCGCCGTGGTCGAGTGCCGATCGAGCCTGCCCGCAAAGGCGTCGGCTTTCGTTTGATCCAACTTCGCAAAGACGCGGCACTCTGCAAACCCGTCGACGCTGACTTCTTGCGCTCGTTCATCCGAGACTTAGAGAAACAAATGACCGATCTCGGATGGCCACCCGATTTTGGTCCTGCGCCCTTGGAGCTCCCCATCCCGCCAAAGCGTGGACCCTTGCGGAGCTGGCTCGTCCGGCACGTAAAACCAAGGGTTGCGCCCGACCTCTGGCGGAAGATCAGCCTCGTCCGGTCGGCCGTTGCCACTTGGCTCGGCTCTTGGACGAATCACTGGCTAAAAAGGATGACGCCGTGATCGACCGGTGGCTAAAAATGGTCGGAAAAATCCCCGCGAAACTCGCTCGCTGGCAGCGCGGTCTGGGCGGCGCCGTCATCAATTTCCACCACATCGGTACACCCGGTCCGTACGTCCAACGCCTGGACATCACACTCAGTCCTGCCGAGTTCGAAGAGAGAGTAGCTTTTTTGACGTCGCGCCGAAGGATTTTGCCCTTCTCGCAATTCGCCAAAGCTCCCTTTGAGCGGGACACAGTCGCTTTGACGTTCGACGACGGCTATCGCAGTTTTTTGACGACCGCGCTGCCGCTCCTCGAAAAGTATCGTTGCCCGGTCAAGATGTACCTCAACTCCCAACAGGTTCAAGGCCACCTCAGCTGGCTCAACAAGTTGAGCTTCCTCCTGGACCAGTCGAACCCCGAGGATCTCGAACAACTGGCGAGAGCCGCCATGCCCAACGCCAAGTGGGAGTCCCCCCCGGCCGTCTCCCAGTATCGGCGCTGGTTCGAATTCCCACTTACCTCTCAAATTATCGACGCAACCTTTGCAGGCTGGCGAGGTCCTCCGAGCGCGGATGGTCTTTATCTAAACGAGGCCGATGTCAAAGCTCTCGCCGGCCATCCTCTGCTCGAGTGGGGTTCGCATTCTGAGGCGCATTTGCCGCTGGAAAAGCTGCCCGCCGCAGACCAGCGGCAAGCTGTCGTCGCCTGTCACGATTATTTGCGCGGCCTGCTCGGTGCTCAGCTCGATGGCTTCGCCTTACCGTTCGGCGGAGCGGGCCTAAGAGTTTCGGCATTGGCGGACCTCGTGGCGAGCATCGACCGGGCTTTCGTAACAGCGACAGGAGAACGCATTTTCCTTAACCGCGTCGGCGCCCTTCCGGAGATCCAACGCATCCCCGGCGAGTGGTCGATCGATCGCTTGACTGGCGCCTTAAACTCTCGCAAAACACCAAAAGGACACGCTTGACTGCGGAAAATTGTACCTTCGAAGCGGTCACTTTCAAGGACCTCGTGTCCTTCGCCGAAGGCGTCGCCGCCAATCTGGATGGCGGCGTCGTTCCCGTATCGAGGCGGGCGGCGCGACGCCGCGCGTTGAATCCCGAAGCCGCGCCGGACGACGCCGCCTTGATTTTGGCTCGGGCGCCGAACGGTCGACGGGTTGGCTACCTAGGACTCTTTCCCGGACTCACGCGAACGGCCAACGGAGTCGAGAAAGTGGCTTGGGCTTCGACCGTTTTCGTCGAAAGGCGATGGCGCTCGCCGAACCTTACCGACGGACTGATCGGCCTGGCCTTGGCCAGATACGAACACGTGACGGCGACCGGGACCGTGCCGCTAACCGCCAAGATACTGCTGCGCTCCGGCATGCACGAAGTCTTGGCCGACGACTCCCTCCGCGTCCGCTTTTCGTTCTTCGACCCCCGCCTCATCGCGGCCAAGATGCGGCGAACCGCGGCCCCGCTGCACTCGACCGCAGGGAGGGAGGCCTTGGCAAGACGACTCCGTCCTTCAGCATTTACTCGAACGCCCACTCGCTTGCTCAATCCCTTGCTTCTTCGGCTGATCGAGGACCAGCCGGCGCGGAGTTTCGTTCGCCGCGGGGCGACCATTCGCTGGATGGTCGAGCATCCTTGGGTCATTGATTCGGAACTGCAAGAAGACGACCGTCGCTACCACTTCTCGGTGCCCGGGCGACCCCTCACCTATCATTCGGTAGAAATTTCCGCTAAAGAAAGGCCAGAATCCCAGGCCGGATTCATCCTTTCGGAAATAGACGGCCCGCAGCGACGAGTCAAACTCCTGGACCACTGCGCAACTGACGCCCGTGCCCGGAAGACCCTGCTTCGCTTCGTCTTGGCCGAAGCCTTGCAACTCGGCGCGCTTTCCGTCGTCGTGCCAAGGGCCTTGCTCCAAGGTTCGCTCCTCGGCTGGTATTGCCGCATGGCCTCCAAGAAGATCATCCAGCCTTACTACCTCACGTCTCGCGGCGGCCTCTTTCCACCAGGGACTCCCCTCCAGACTTCATCGACGACTGACGGAGACATGGCCTTTTGGTAAAAATCGGACCAATCTGGCGGACGCTTTTCTCGCGGTTTCGTGGTCGACCAGCTCCGACTGATTACGGCGTCGTAGCCTTCGTCTATCGCGAACTCAAAGACGGGTCGCGAGAATCGATTCAGGCGACGCTCGAGGCTACAGGGCATGGTTCGGCGGAAATCACGGCGACCCTGGCCTTACAAGACTTGGCGCGCGCTGCCGGTTTCAAAGCATTTTCCCGTGCTGTCTCCGACCTGAGCGATGCGATGCGCGAGGCGCTGCCGATCGAGATGCCTTCCGGGGCCCGCCAGGAGGCGCAAGAGAGTCTATCGAAGCGCTATGCGGAATATCTTCGCGACAAAACCGTCGTTCTGACGGGACCGGCGTCCCACGTCCTCGGCGGCGAGCGCGGCGCGGAGATCGAGGGCTTCGACGTCGTCGTTCGCCTAAATTTCCAGTGGCCGATCGCCTCGCCCTTGGTCGCGGATCTCGGGCGGCGCATGGACGTGCTCTATCATTGTTGCAACGGGGACTTCCCCCTCGACGGCCTCTTCGGCGCCGACTTCTCGAAGGCCCAGTTCGTTCTTATGGAACAGGGGGTCCTGAGCCGTCGGCTGATGCGCCACTGTGAGAAGGTCGGCGTGCCGGCATTTTATGTTTCGGGTGAATACGGTCGGCTGGCACGCCAACTAGGGAGC
The DNA here is from genome assembly GCA_043781115.1 of Pseudomonadota bacterium. GTDB lineage: Bacteria > Bdellovibrionota_B > Oligoflexia > Oligoflexales > CAIYRB01 > CAIYRB01. The sequence continues at coordinate 2,970 of JAYWBY010000578.1, read as the reverse complement.
CCGCCCAGCACGGGAGTGGTTGCCGTGAAACACTTACTGGCTCAACCAATCCGAGAGTTGCACACCATCGGACTGACGTTTTGGCAAAGCAGTTACTACCAAGGGTACAAAGGTCACGGAACGTCGGCCTTTTTCGACGGTTTTACGCCCTCGAAAATCTGGAAGCATGACCCCAAGCGCGAGGCGAAGTACATCGCCTCGCTTTGTCGAATGGACCCGCGCCTGCAACTCGATGCCGAAGCTAAGCAGGTTTTCGCCGCAGCTGGGCTCTTTCCTTAGGCGCAAGTTCGAGGATTTGGTCGAAGGACGCCAAAGTCGCGGGCCGGTGCGAGATCGCGACGATCGTCATCTTCGGCCTAACGGCGGCTAACGACTGGAGCACTGAACGCTCGGTATTTTCGTCGAGCGCCGCCGTCGCTTCGTCGAGAATCAGCAATTCGGGTCGATGATAGAGCGCTCGCGCCAAACCGATGCGCGCCCGTTGACCGCCACTGATTTGTACGCCTCGCTCACCAATCACGCTGTCGTAGCCGTCCGGCATGGCAAGCGCGTCTTTGTCGATGCTCGCCAGAGTCGCTGCTTGTTTCAGAGCCACCCGGTCGATCTCTCCGTACGGCACGCCCAACGCAATGTTCGCGGCGATCGTGTCGTCGGCGAGGTATATGTCCTGCGCGACATAGCCGATGCGGCGCTGCCAGGACGCCGCCGCGGAGGAATCAAGCGGCGCTCCATCGACGAAAATGGCGCCGGTGCTCGGCTCCAAAAGGCCGGCGAGCAAGCTGACGACAGTGGTCTTGCCGCTGCCGGTCCGACCGATCAGGCCGCAGGAGCTTCCCTTGTCGATCGTAAGGGAAAGGTCTGACAGCGTAGGCTCATCCTTTCCCTCGTACTGAAAGGTGACGTCGCGGAACTCGACGAAGCCCCGACCTCGCGAGGCCGGGGCTGTGGCGGAAGTCGGTTCAGGATGGCCTGCCGACTCGTCCGGGAACTCGCTCACCAAGCGCTGCAGCAGAGGCGCCGAAATACTGACGGCGACCGCGCCCGCGTAGATCTGTTGCACGGCAGGAATCAAGCGGTACCCCGCGAAGGCGCAGCCCGCGAGGAACGGTAGAATCTCCGTCCCCGTTTGTCCCGACCGAAGCGCCAAAAAAAGATAGGCCATCATCGAAAACGAAATGATCACTTCATTGAGGTGCTTCGGCAGTGACGACAGGATTGCGAGGTCGAGGCGGGCGCTCGCGACGATTTTCGAGGCGCGCTCCACGGCTACAAAGTAAGTCTGCTGCCGTCCGAGGACCCGCAAATCCCTGAGGCCCTGCAACGACTCGACAACCAAGCGGCGCAAGTGCCGGTTGACGCTGTGAAATTCCGCTCCGGAGCTGCGAATCTTCCGGCTGAGCGAGCGGAACACCACGGCGTAGATGCCGACGACCACGAGGCCAATCGATCCCGTCGCCACAGGATCATTTATCGCTAAGAGTCCGGCGATCAAGGTCGTAGAAACGACGCGAGCCGAGGCTTGGGTCGCGGGCATCAAGGACGACTGCACGGCGTCCTGCACGTCCCGGTTGATCGTCGCGGCGAGTTCCGAAGTGTTCGACTTGAGCAGCGTCTCGTAGCGTTTGCCAAAAAGCTTGGCCAAGAGTCGAAGGCTCAATCGATGTTGCACCTTGTTGCTCGTGTCGAGGCCAAGCCAGTTGACGCCGGCCGTAACCCCGTTGGCGAAGAACAGCAAGAAGCAAAAGCCGAAACCGAGCCCGAGCGTCAGTTGGCGGTCGGACCAGGCGCTGGTACCGTCGGGTAGCCAACCACGGATGCTTTCGCCACGTTTGTCGCTGACCACCATCGCCATAAAGGGAATGATCGAAAAGACGCTCAGCGCCTCGATCATCGCCAAAGCTACCGAGGCCAGGGCGAAACGGACGAGGCCACGCTGATCGGCAGGCGTCAGCAGAGCTCTCCAACATTTGAGGAACGTCCTCAACTTCACCCCTCTTTGCTATTTTGATCGGTAGTTTCGCGCGGATGCGTTAATTCCCAAAAATTCGAGGTGGCGCCGAAAATCAAAGAATATTTACGTCCTTTCAGCGCCTTGGTGTACTTTCAGGCGATGCGGTCCCCCACCAAATACGTCGAAGTTCTGTTGGCACTCGCGTGGGCGCTTTTGCTCGTCGCGGGCCTCGCCCTGGCGAACACCCCCCTGCAGGTTGCTTCTTCCGCCGCGTTGAGTTGTCTCGCGTGGACGCTAAAGGGACCGCATGCCCGGCGCCTCGCCGTCGGCATGACGCTCGGTTTGCTTGGGGACGCGTCGATGGCCGTGGGCTTCATTTTTGGCGGCATGCTGTTCTTCGCCGCCTGCCACGCGTTCTATATCGCCGGCATGTTCGGTTTCGCCAAGGTAACTTCGGCGGGCGGCGCCAAAGCGCGGATGGCGCTTTGGGCGCTCTACGTCCTCATTGGCGCATTGGTCTGGACCTGGCTGACTTACTCCAATTGGGGCGACGCGCCTCGCGGTGTTCAGATCCTGTCGTGGGCTTCCTTGCCTTACACACTGTTTCTCGCGTCAACGGCCGGCGTCGCCCTCGGTCTAGCAGCCCGAAACAGAGCATTTTGGCCGCTGGCGGCAGGCGCGACGCTCTTTTTCATAAGCGACGCGGTCATTGGCACGCGCCTGTTTCGCCCGGAAGTTTTTCAAGCCATTCCAGAATGGCTGCGCGACAGCGTCGTCTGGGTGACGTACGGCCCGGCGCAATTCTTGATCGTCACGAGCAGCCGAGCCGCCGCTTACTCGTCCTCGGTATCGACGACGATATCTGCCTGGTCCGGAGCGTCGACTCCGGGCTCGGCCTGACCATTTCTTCGAAATTCGTCGTTGGCCCACGGCGGCCGCCTCTATCTCGAGCGCCTCGAATGCGGGTCGCGCTTCACTTTGAGATGGCCGCGCCTGAATTTGTTGTTTTTTCTCCATGA
>JAYWBY010000577.1:0-9956 GCA_043781115.1 Pseudomonadota bacterium | reverse complement strand
AACGCCGTGAAATTCGCGCGTCCCGAGGCACCACTCGAAGTAGTCATCACGCAGACCGCGCATGAAAATCCGGACGACCCGCGAGGCCGGCGCTTCATGACGACCCGCATTCGAGACAACGGTCGAGGCATGCAAGAGAAGGATCTCACCCAGGTCTTTCAGCCGTATGTCCGCGGTTCCGAGGGCGGACCCGAAGCCGGCGGGTTCAGCATCGGGCTGGCCGTCGTCGCCAAAGTCATGGTGAAAATGGGCGGCAAGGTGTGGGCCGAACGCCCGACGGACGGGCCTGGGACAGTCATGTGCCTCGACCTACCCGAGGCTTAGTTGCAACCTCAAATCAACCACACCGGCCGCTTTTTTAGCCTCGATGCGACGACGGATGGCGTCAAGATCTTGAGCTTCAAGCTCAAGTACGGCTGGACGACGGTCGACTGCACGATCGGCAAGAACATCAACGTGACGACGTTCGACAGCGGCGAATCGGGGGGGCTTCTCAAAATGTCCAACGTCGAACACGTTGGCGGAGAGTTTCCGAGCGACGACCTCATGTTCGAGTTGCGCTCCACGCATGGCGAGCACGAAGCCGCGCTGAACCAACTCGCGACCATTCTCACCAACCTCAAGAGCCAATTTCGTCCTAGAAAAGTCCACCACCAAGGAAACTTCACCTTCGTCCACATCATCCTCCAGTGGAATTGGCGGGACCAGGCGGAATTTCTCGGCAGCGTTGCCGCCGCGCTGTCGTCTCAGGCCGATCAAATCAAGGAGCAGTGGCGACCCTGGGGCGCGGAGCTCGCGGCCGACTTCTCGCTCTTCTCCCGCGGCAACGACACGCCCTCCGACGACTCCTACATCAGCAAACTGCAGCGTGTCGAAGCGATGGCCAACAACAACGACTGTCTGCAGACGATCCACGCCATCGTGCTACGCATCCACGACAAAAACGCCCGGGCAAAGGCCCGGGCGTCTCAGAAACCTTGAAGCGGCTCAGCGGTTATTTGACGTAAACTGCTGGCGTGCCGTCGACGTAGTTGCCTTGGCGCACTTGGCCGTCGAGCGAGGTCGTCGGGTCGGCAACGAGTTTCTGGGTCTTGACGACGACGCCGGCGACCGAAATGTCCTTCGGCGCGTTCGGGCGCTCACAGTTCGCATACGCGGCGGCGCAGGCGTCTTCGTTGCTCTTCTTGCCCATTTCGATGCGGACGCGTTGACCGCTCAGGTCTTCGATCCAGCGGCTCTTAGGCGCTTCTTGACGTCGAACTTGTTTTTGGACGGGTTCGGCGGCGGCGACCTTCGGCGGGCTCAAATCGACTTTCAGGCCGGTGACGCGCTCGACGTCGTCGGAAGAAACTTGGTCCATCTGGTCGTCGTTCATGGCCGAGCCGTCGGACGAGGCGCGATGCGCTTTGCTTTTCTTCTGCTTCGGGGCGCGCTCACTAGAACGGCTGGTCTTCGCGGCGGCGCGAGGTTCGGGCGCTTGCCGGGTGATCTCGCGGGCCGAAGCCTGCATCGGGGCCGGGGCGGCCTGAGCGACGCCTTCTTCAGGCAGGCCGCTTCCCGAGGTCGGCTGCGGGCCGTCGCTCGGGCGGTAGTTTTCGTCGATCAGCTGGGGGGCGTACATGTAGCCGAGGGTCGCGACGGTGGCCAACATGACGAGCAAGAGGAGATTTCGCATCGGAGGGGGTCCTTCAGGGCAGCGGGATGGGCATCAGCTTCAACAGGGATGGGAGTTTTTAAGCTCCCTAACATTATTATTAACATGATTCTATAAATTTTAAAATCATTTTATGACTTATTAATAAAATATCAATAAAACCGGGCAATTGTCTTTAAGGCGCCTCGCATGTATGAAAGGGGTCTAGGAGCCACCCACCTGCGCTTTTCGATCAAAATTGCGGCCCTCGCCTGGTCCTTCCATTCGCTCGCGATGGCAAGCCCTCAGCGCATCGCCTCGGGGTCCCTGGCCAGCGACGAAATCGTCTTGGACCTGCTCGGCCGCCAAGGCGAGTTGAGCCGTTTGGTCGCAGTTTCGACTCTTGCGACCGACGCTCGCTACAGCAACGTCGCGGACAAAGTCCCGGCTTCGGTCACGGGTCGGGTCGGCGGCGAACTCGAATCCCTGCTGAAGCTCCGTCCCGATCTCGCCATTTTGGCGAGCTACAACAAACCGGAGATTCGCAGCCGCCTCGAAGCGGCGCACGTCGAGGTTTACTCGCTCGGCAATTTCAAGAACCTCGACGACATCGAGCACAACGTCACGACGCTGGGCCACCTGGTCGGAGCCGACCAAGGCGCCGCGGCCATGCTGAAAGAATTTCAGGACGAGCGCCGCGCGGCGCATAAAGCGGTTGAAAAGCGCGGCACCCATCCGACGGTCCTCGATTTCGCGCCGGACGGCAGCGTCTCCGCCGGCGAAACCCTCTTCGACGCTTTGGTGCGCGAAGCCGGCGCCGTCAACGTCGCCGCCGAGCTCGGCCTGAAGAATTGGCCGAAGCTCAGCACCGAGGTGCTGACTGCGCTTCGTCCGGACTTCATCGTCGTCAGCGGCAAGCCCGAGGACCGCGAAGCGTTGCTCGCGGAAATGCGCCGCGGTGTCGGCTGGAAAACCATGCCCGCTGTCGTCAAAGGCCGGATCATCATCATCCCGGGCGCCGAGCTGAGCTCGGTGTCGCCTTTCGTCGCGAGGGCATTGGCGAAGCTCTTGGCGGGATTGGCCTCGCCTTGAGCAGTCGCCGAACGGCGCCCGTGTATCTGCTCTTGCTCGCCGTCCTGGCCGCAACGCTAGTCTTGTCCGTCCTGGTCGGCGCCTCGAGCCTCAGCACGTCGGACCTCTGGCACGCCTTTACCGGTCGTTTTAATCCGCGCGCCTTGTCCGAACAGGAACAGCTCGCCGACACCATTCTGTGGTCGATTCGCCTGCCGCGCACGCTCGTGGCGGCTCTCTGCGGCGGGGCGCTGGCGGCCGCCGGAGCCACGAGCCAAGGCCTCTTCCGCAACGGCCTTGCCAGCCCTTCGGTGCTCGGCACCGAATCGGGCGGCGCCTTCGCCGCCGCCTTAGTTTTTTACGTCGGGGCCGCGGGCTGGCATTGGCTGACGATGCCGGTGGCCGCTTTCACGGGGTGCTGACTGGCGACTTCGACCCTCTTCATCATGGCTTCCCGCCTGAAGACTCCGTCGATGGAGTTTCTTTTGCTGATCGGTTTCGCCTTCAACGCCCTGGCCTCGGCCATGACCTCGCTCGTCGTCGCGCTGACGCTGGAAGACTATCAAAAAGCCCAAGGCATCATGCACTGGCTGCTCGGCGGCTTCGACGGTAAAGGGTACGAACACGTATTAATGGCCCTGCCGCCACTCGTCCTCGGTTTGGTTTGGGTCTTGAGTTTGGCGCCGCGGCTCGACGTGCTCTCGCTCGGCGAAGACCTGGCGTCGACGTTGAGCGTCGACATCCGGAAACTCCGGATGCACGCCATCGCCGCCGTCGCCCTCCTCGTCGGCACCGCCGTCGCCGTAGCCGGCGCGATTCCCTTCATCGGTTTGGTCGTGCCCCACTTTACGCGACTGATCGTCGGGCCGGCGCATCGACGCCTGCTCGTCGCGAGCACCATCAACGGCATGTCGCTGATGCTGCTCGCCGACCTCGCGGCGCGCACGGTGCGCGCCCCCGCCGAGTTGGAGGTCGGCATCCTCACCTCGCTCCTCGGCGCGCCGTTTTTCCTCTGGCTGCTTTGGTCCCGGCAGAGACGGGGGGCGACGTGACGCTCGAGCTCGACGAACTCGGCGTCGTGAAAGGCGGCGCCACAATTTTGAAGAGCATTTCGGCGACTTTTCCGCCCAACATGTTGACGGTGATCGCCGGCCCGAATGGCGCCGGCAAGTCGACGCTGCTCCGCGCCATGGCCGGCCTGGAGCCGCTCGCGACCGGACGAGTGACGTTCGCCGGCAAGGATCTGACCGCGCTGAAACCGCACGAGCGCGCCAAGGACTTTGCTTGGGCGCCTTCCGAAGCCGATCTGCCCTTTGCCTTCACCGTCCGCGACAGCGTCGTCATGGGCCGGTTTCCTTGGCATCAAGGCACGCCGCTCGCTTCGGATTTCGCCGCCGCCGACCGGGCTCTCGCCCGCCTCGGCCTGTCGGGTTTCGCACGTCGGAGCGTCCAGGCTCTGTCTAGCGGCGAGCGGTCGAAGGTCTTGGTGGCGCGCGCCTTGGCCGGCGACGCCCGGCACCTGCTCTTCGACGAGCCGACGGCCAACCTCGACGTCGGCGCGGCGCTTCGCCTCCTGAACTTGCTCCGGGAAGTCAGCCGTGCCGGCCGCACCGTTATCGTGACGCTGCACGACCTGTCGCTTGGTTGCCGCTCGTCGGACCATGCTTTGTGCCTCCACCTCGGCAGAATTGCCAAAGAAGGCCGTCCAGACACCGTGTTCGCTCCCGACGTTTTGGGCCCGGTCTTCGATGTCGAAGTCAGCCGCGCGGTAACCTCGAAAGGCGCGCCGAGCCTGTTGTTTGACATTCCCGGACCTGGGCGATAGAGGTAACGCCATGCAACCTAACCGGCTGAACTCCACTCTGCTCACTTCGCTCTTGGCCTTGGCCGGCTGCGGTTCGCCGCATTCGAGCGGTTCGGGCGACGAAAGGGTCAGCCGCGCCGAAGGGTGCCGGGCGGGCTTCGTCTCGACGGCCGACCTCGCTCGCCAAGCGCAGGAGGTCGGCCAAGCGCTCGGCATCAAAATCGGCGTCGCCGACTCGTCGTGCACGCACAACGGCGTCGGTTGCCGGCCGCCGAGCGAGTTGCAAGGCAAGCTGACCGAGAATTTCCTCCAGGCGCTGAAGGACGAACTCGGACGCTATCCTCCCCAGTTCCTAGCGAAGCACGGGCCCGAGCGCATCTGGCTCGTTGCCGATTTGAAGGTCTCCGGCGTCAGCTGGGAGGCCGGAGGATTGACGCTCGACTCCGAGCGGCTCATTTACTTGAACGTCACCGCGGACTGCGATGCGGATTTTGGCCGGCACACCATCCACCACGAACTCTTCCACGTCCTGGACCGCCAACTTTTCGTGAACAAGCTCTGGGACCAGGCCTGGATGGCGCTGAACCCGCCGGGCTTCGCCTATCTGAACGACTACAACAAGGTCGAAGGCAACTCCGTGCACCCCGACGACGGTTTCGTCACGACTTACGCCGAGACGACGATCGCGGAAGACAAGGCCGAGACATTCGCCTTCGCACTGGTCGGAGCCTACGCGTCGCGGCTGGCGTCCTGGTTGCCGGCGGACAAGTACCTCGACCAAAAGGAGCGCAAGCTCCATTTCTGGCTGAAGGACAAATGGCCGGACCTCGCGACGTTGCTCGACGCGGCGCCGCCGTAAGCTATTTGCGCATTTTTCGCAGCTTCGCCGACCGCTTGGTGGCCGTTTCGACGGCGCTGATCAGCATCGCGCGCAGGCCGCGGTCTTCCAACTCGTGGATGGCGTGGATCGTCGTTCCTCCCGGCGTCGTAACTTGCTCGCGCAGGATCGCCGGGTTGATGCCACTCTCCTTGATCAAGAGCGCGGAACCGTAGACCGTCTGGGTTGCCAGACGGGCAGCGAGGGCCCGCGGGATGCCCATCTTGACGCCCCCGTCGGTCAGCGATTCGATGATCATGCAAAGGTAGGCCGGACCGCTGCCGGACAACCCGGTGACAGCGTCGAGCAGCGACTCCTTCGTCCAATCGGCCTGGCCGATGGCGCCGAAAATGGCTTCGGCCAAAGCTTTCTGGGCTTCGCCCGTCGCTTCGTTGGCGCACATGGCGGTGGCCGCGGCGTGTACCGTCGCCGCGATGTTTGGCATGGCGCGCACGACGGGCCCGGAGTAGTCGAGCGCCGCCTCGACGTCGCTCGTAGTGACGCCAGCCAAAATGCTGATGACGAGGCATCCTGCTGGCACTTTACCCTTGAAGGGCAAAGCGACCACGCCGAGATCCTGCGGCTTGACGCAAAAGACGACGGCGCCGCCGCTTTCGGGGAGCGCCGCCACCGGATCGCTGACGACCGTCACGCCGAGGCGCGATGCCATGGCGGCGAGGCGTTCCGTGTGAATGTCGAAAATTCGAACGTCGAACGAACCAGAGCCCTGGCTAAGACCTTTAGCCAAGGCTCCGCCCATGTTGCCGGCCCCGAGGATCAGAACGGGAGGTGCAGCGGATTTCGGGGCCTTGCCGGTCACGCGGTGACGATCTTGTTTGAGGTTTCGATGCCGAAGCGTTTTTCGAGCTCGGAAAGGCAGCCTTCCCAGGCGACGAGGTCGCTGTTGTCGATCTGCACGATTTGGATGCCTAAGCGCGTGCCGTGCCCTTTGCCGTCGGGCGACGTGCAGTCGCGACGGACGACCTTGCCGAGGCAGCTCACCGGCTTTTCCAAACACGCCGACGTCGGGTCGATCGTCAATTCAAGGAGCGTATTGACGATGAACGGCATTTTGACGTCCTTCTCCCAGAGGAGGAGGAGGCCGGAACGCGAGATGTCTTCCGTGAAAAAGCTGTAGTCGTTGCTCGTGCCAATGGTCTTCGAGCGAACCTCGAGATCGATCGGCACCCGCGGCGCGCGCACTCGCAGCTTGTTCGGCCGCACCAGGCGAGAAAGGCTAGACATGGGAGACTCCTCTAAGTACGCCGGCATCCCAGGGGGCGTCCGGCTTTAAGACTTGCTGTGATACCTTTCGAACCGCCTACCGTCGCGCTTGAGCGTTGCTATAAATCCGAGAAAATGCTGATGGTTACACCAAACTATTACTTGTGCTTGAAGGTGTAGACGCCGTCCCAATCTGGAATTGAAGGCTGGGCCGCCCGCTCCTCGATGCGCTCGAGGTAGAGCGATGCCGGACCGTCGTCTGGGCGAATGGCGAGGCACGCCATGAACGCTTTCCGGGAGGCGTTCCAATCTTGCTTGCGGTAACCCTCGCGACCCTTCTCGAATTCGCCGATTAAATTGCGGATGTCGGCCTCCGAGCGCAAGAGGTCGGGGCGAATCAAGTCGAAGACCTTGACCGGCTCGTGCTTGCCTTTGACGCGAATGTCGTCCAAGTCGCGGGTGAACAGATCCTTGCTGACGATCGCCTTTTGCGTGAATTCGCTGATCATGCACTTGATGCCGTAGTCCTTGGTCAGGCCTTCGAGGCGTGAGCCGAGGTTGACGTTGTCGCCCATGACCGTGTAGCTGGCGCGTTGCGGCGAGCCCATGTTGCCGACCGACATCGGGCCCGTGTTTAGACCGATGCCGATGTCGATGGCCGGGAAGCCCTTCTTCGGCAAGTCGACGCGGAGTTTGTCGAGCGCCACGAGCATCTGCAAGGCGGCCTTGCAGGCGACGTCGGCGTGGTTTTCGACGGCGACCGGAGCGCCCCAGAACGCCATGATGGCGTCGCCGATGAACTTGTCGAGGCAGCCACGCGTTTTCATGATGATGTCGGTCATCGGCGTGAAGTATTCGATCATCAGCTCGCGCAATTTCTCTGGCGTCAAGCTTTCGGAGATGGTGGTAAAGCCGCGCACGTCGGAGAAGAACACCGTCAAGATCTTCTTCTCGCCGCGCATCATCGCCGACGGGTCGCCGACCATCTCGTCGATGACCTCGGGCGACAGGTAGACGCTGAACGTGCCTTTCAATTTCTTCCGCTCCCGTTCCTCGGTCATGTACTTGTAGAGGGTCGTCGAAACGAAGAGTGCCGTAATTTCGATGAACGGCATCCCCATGTAGACCCACTGGCCCTTGCTGAACCAAAAGAACTTGTCGAAATAGTAGTAGGCGACCATGAACAGCACGGCGCCGATACCGGAGAAGGCGGCGCGGCCGAACACCATCAAGGGCGAGAAGAGCAGGCCGATGGCCAGGACGAGCAGAAGCTCGGTCTGGTAGATCGTCTCGGAGCGGCGCATGAAGTGGCCGGAGGCGATGTTGTCGATGACGGCAGCATGGTTCTCGACGCCGTTGATACCGGCGTCGAACGGGTTGGCTCGCTGGTCATTGATGGCGATGGCCGTCGGACCGAGTAGGAGGCTCATACCTTTGAGTTGCGCCTTTTCAGCTTCGGTCAACGTGCCTTCCGCGGCGTCGACCAAACTGAAATGCGGGATGGTCCGGTCCGGTCCCAGGTGGTTGATCAAAATCCGGCCGTAGCCGGTGTGGTCGGTGGGGATTTCGAGCACGTCTTTGTCGTCGACCCGGCTGACGAGCGACACGGCGGTGATGCCGAAGGGGTCGAAGAACACGGCGATGTCTCGTTGGAGCATCTCGGCCGCTACTTTGAGCGACAAGGCCGGCATCAAGTTGCCTTTGAAGGAGCGCACCAGGGTGACCCAGCGCATGATCGCGTCGGTGTCCGATTCGTTGTTGAAAAAGGAGAAGTGCTTGGTCTGGCTGCTGAGGAACGGAGCGTTGCCAACGATTCCTTTGGCGATCAGCTCAGGGTAGTCCTTGATCTCCTTGCCGTCGGGGAGGATGACGGCTTGAACGAAGGAGTCCTGCATCGCTTCGAGGCCGTCGAACGGCTTGTCTCCCAGCTCCTTGGCTTCCGCCTCGGACGCGTAATAATAAAAGCCTTCGACGATGTTGCCGAAGTCGTGGATGCCGCGGGCCACCGACTGGTCGGCCAGAGAAGCCTTTTTCACGGCTTTGATTTTTGCGAGCTCTGCGTTGAGATTCTCTTTCCAGTCGGCGCCGCTCAGATGGTCGAGCGTCGAGATGTTGCCGTCGATTTCTTCGAGCAGCGGCAGCTCAGGACTAGCCCAGACGACGTCAAAGCCCATCCACTGGACCCCGAGGCCCTTTAAGTTCTTGAAGGCCTGTTCGTAGTACTTGCGGCTGATGGGCCAGCGGCCGAATTTCTGCAGCGTCTTCTCGTCGATCGCCAAAATTCCCACCTTGTTGGTCGGCTTTTGGACGCCGCGGAAACGAAACCGCGTATCAAGCAGGAAGTTCTCCATCGAAGTGATCAAGTCGGTACCGCCGTAACGGCGGTAGTGCCTGAGGAGCATCGTCGAACACACGGCGACGACGCCTAGGCAAATGCCGAACGCCATGATCTTGTTCTTGTACTTCTGCAGCAGTCCCGGCTTCTTATCGGGGTTCTTCGCGGTCATGTTCCCAGCCTCCTTCGGACCCCTTGGTGATCGGTTGCACCGCCGCCCTTCCTGAGCTAAAAGAGCTATATTCCTTCCGACATGACTGGAGAGCTGCAACTTGTTCGGCGCCAAAGACGACGGCAAAAAGCCAAAAAATCGCCAGAGTTCGCAGGATATTGCCTCCAGCCGTCCAGGCCCCGCCTTGGATCATCCGGACGACGGCAAAGCCGGGGCCACCGCGCTGGCTGCGGATTCGCCGCAAGACGGCGGGCTAAGCATCGAAGAATACGCAGCAAAGCATGACTTGTCCGACGCCGAGGTGTGGCGGAAATTGCGCCGAGGCGAGCTCCTTGGACGCACCCAGCTCGGTCGTCTTTTGGTATTTGGCCATGCAACGAGCGCGGGCAGCCTCGACTCTTTGGTCGCGCCAGTGGCCGCTGAACGTCTGGTCCCAGGACCCAATCCGTCGGCGACGATCGACGATCTCGCCTTTCTGCCGCCGCTTCCCGGCGACGAAGCGAAGGCGGCTCTTGCCTCCCGTCCCGGCGCCTCCGCCTCTGGCTTTTTAGCGCTTTCGGGCGAGCGGCACAGCACGCCCGAATTGGCGCTGCTGCTCGATCATTTGAGCCTCGCCAAGGAAGAGAACCGCGAGATCCTGAGGCTCACCCAGGACTCGATGCGCACCGTCACCGAGCTGTCGGGCGCTTTGGTGGAAATGAAGGACCGCGTCATCGACGCCAAGGATACCGAAATTCTGGCGATGCGCGAGCAGCTGGCTCTGCGCGACGCCGAGCTCCGCAAGCTCAAGCAGCAGAACGAAGACCTCGAGATGCTCGCCCGGACGATGGCGAAGGCCCC
>JAYWBY010000576.1:0-3613 GCA_043781115.1 Pseudomonadota bacterium | reverse complement strand
AAGGCCCACGCCGAAGGCGACGACCTCGTCGTCGAGGGCGGAGCGAAGATTCGCGCCTTCAAATTCGATCCGGACGAGGATCACCGCTTGGCCATGGCCGCCGCGATTCTGGCGACTGTCGCTGACGGGCCGAGCCAGATCCAGGATCCCGACTGCGTCGCCGTCAGTTTCCCCGCCTTCTTCGCCACCCTCGACTCGCTGAAACGGTGAGGGTGGGCCTGAAATTCGCGTCAAATGGAGTCTTGAACCCTTGGAAAATCAGATGCAAACTGAGGCCGCACACTCCGCAACGTCGAAGGACCGGACTGAGATGACGCGTAGACCGAAAATCGTAGCCATCGACGGTCCCGCGGGTTCCGGTAAGAGCAGCATTTGCCACCGCGTCTGCGACAAGATCGGCTGGACCTACATCAACACCGGCGCGCTTTACCGGGCTATCGGCGTGCTCGCCGTTTCGGGCGGCATCAGCCTCGACGACGAGAGTGGTTTGGCTTCAATGATCGACGAAGTCGCCCTCGACATTCGTTGGGACTCCGAGCACCGACAGCTTTGGTACTTGAACCAAAATCTGACGGACAAGCTCCTTACGGAGGAGGCGGGCTACGGGGCGAGCAAAGTGGCGAAACAACCGCTCGTCCGCGAACGTCTGCTGCCGGTCCAGCGGCAATTGACGCTCTCGGCCCCAGTCGGAGCCCTGGTCGACGGCCGTGACATCGGCACCGTTGTCTTTCCCGAAGCCGAATTGAAGATCTTTTTGACCGCGAGCCTCGACGAACGCTCGCGCCGGCGCCTGGCTCAGCTCAACACGGCATCGAGCCGCATCGCCGACGTGTTCGAGGACATCAAAAAGGGTCTGGCCCGCCGCGACGAGCGCGACGAACACCGGGGCGTGGCGCCGCTTAAGCAAGCGGACGACGCCGTCGTTCTGGACACCAGCAGTCTGACGATAGACGAAACGGTCGACACGATGGTTCGCCTGATCCGCGAGCGCGGTTTGATCGCCTGATGGCGACTACCGGCCCGATTCTCTTTTTCGATGGAATTTGCGGACTCTGCGACAAGTCGGTGAGCTATTTCTTCGAGAAAGACCGGCGCCATGCGCTGCGCTTCGCGCCGCTTCAAGGGGAGCTTGCCAAAAAGCTGCTAGACGACCGGCAGCGGTTGACCCTGGATTCTATGGTCCTGGTGGAAAAAGCCGTCAGTTACGAACGCTCGACGGCCGTTTTGAGAGCCATGCGCCTCATCGGCGGCTCGACCGGCTTCGTCGGTAGCTTGGGCCTCGCCGTGCCGCGTCCGGTACGCGACTTCATCTACAAGCGAGTAGCGAAGAACCGCTATGCGATCTTCGGGCAAACGGCGACCTGCCGGTTGCCGTCGCCCGCCGAGCGCGCCTACTTCCTAGATTGAGCGAGCGGACGCCGATGCCGGGCCAAGCGTTGGCGAGAGGTGCCCGGCGGGTCGACGCCCAGGACTTTTCGGGCGAGCGCCTTTAGGCGCCTTGGTCCGGCGCGACCAGGCTTTCGCACAGGAATTGGCCCTACGGCTGGCTCGAGCGTAGTCGCGAGATTTTGGAGTTCGGCGCGCGTCTCGGCCAATTTTTGGTCATTGGCGGCCAGATCCTCGCGCAGTAGGCGGCAAACGGCCGCTAGTTCGCCGAGCTCTCGCCCGATGAGTTGCAGCGCGACTCCTTGCTTTGCCCGTTCAGCCTGGCCTTGCTCGAGGCGAGCCTGTTGTTCGGTGAACCCGCGGCGCACCAACACTTCCAGCGCTTGGAGGCGTCCGTCGACGGCCGGAAACTCGCGGCGCAATGCAGCGAATTCGCCGTTCAGCGCGCGGAGTCCGTCGGACGCGTTTTTCCTAAGGGTTTCTTCGATCGAATCGGCAAGGCCAGCGCCTTGCCTTTTCAGGTCTTCCGCGGCTTCGGAGAGGAGCGTCGACGACTTGACGTGCGAGGCCGTGGCGCGCGTCCAGTTGCCGTAAGCCTCGACGTCTTCGGGACGATACATCGGGCTGACGTAGCGGCCCCGGCGCATGCGGCCGACGCGCAGTTCGCGGCCGGAAATCTGCGTCAGGCGCGACCTGCGGATGTTGAGCAGCGCCATGACTTCGTCGGCGTCGAGCACGAATTCGGCGCAATGCGGTTCGTCGCCGCGCAGCCAAACGACGAGCGGCAAGTCGCCCGCCTCGCCCGAATCCACGGCACTGGCCCCGAGGAAGGACAGCGGCGATGGTTTGTCGAAAGACTGGTCCATGGGTTACTCGCGAATGCGATTGGCAGTTATGTCCCAATTGCCGAGCGTTTTGAAGGCCGTGAGCTTCTTGTCGTCGTTCGTGTTTTCGAAGAAGAGGCGGAAAGCCATGATGTGCTCGCCCTCAGAAAAGCGCGTCATGTCGAAATAGAGCGCCATGTTGACGTTGCTCTCGCCGAGCTCCGACGGTTTGTCGATGTTTCGGTCCTTGATTTGAGCTCCCGGCACGTCTTCCCGGTAAAGCATCGGCAGGGCCCCGGCGGCGCGCATTTCCTTCGACGGACTGATTTCCATGTAAAGCATGCGGTCGGGGCCAGCGGCGGTGATCCAGTAGAGGCTTTCGACCGTCGGCTTGCCGGAGAGGAAGTCGAGCAAACCGCTCTTTTTGTAAGACGGCATGTTGGTGTCGATCGTGAAGTCCTTCGGGTTCTCCTTCATGGCCATGCCGTAGAAGAAGCCGGAGCCGGTGTTCAAACTCTTCCTTCCGTCGAGCGGATTGTAGAGAATCGCGGGCAAATAGACGGCATTGGAGAAGAATGACACCTCGGTGTACATGCCGAGCTCGAAGTTGAGTTTAAGAAACGTGTAGTGGAAACTTATGCGGATGATGCTCCGGACAGGACCCATCTTGTAGGCTTCGAGCATGCTGTCGATCGAGCGATGGGTCGCCTCGACAGTCAGGAAGTACTTGAGGTCGGCTTTCATGTAGAAGGTCGTCGAAAGCAGCAGCGGGATGAACTCCGGCGCGACGTCGTGCTCGCTGCCACGCTTCAACATCTCGACGCGGCGCGCCACCAGCCAATTTTTCTGATCGAAGCCGTAACGGTAGCGCGCCGTCAACACTTCCGCTGCTTGCCGGTCGAAGGTGACGTAGCGCCGATCGGACACCTTCGGCGGATTTTGGAAATAAACGCCGAGGTAAACGGCGCCTTCACTCTCGCCGACGGTATTCTTGCCGCCCTTGAACGAGATTTTGACTTCGAAAACGAGAGCGGGCTTGCCTCCCTCCCAGGTCGTGGGCTTCTTCAAGGGGCCGACGTCGTCGCCCATGAAGCAGAGTTCGTCCTGGAGGTCGAAGATGCCGTTGCCAGTATTGGCCGTGACCTTGCCGCCCTCGGGGAGGACGTAGTCGCCCCATTCATTGATCTCATCGATCTGAAACGGGATCGGCACGGCCTTGCCGGAGTCGTCAGTTTTAAAAAGCCGGTACATATTGACCGGATAGTGCGTCGCGGGCTTGATCTTAAGGCCTTGGACGACGACAGGCGCAGTGTGGATGAGCGCCCAGGCGGAACCCGGCCAGCACACGGCAACGGTCAGCAATAGTCCAGCGAAGAAGGGACGCACGGCTACCACGAGTTCCA
>JAYWBY010000575.1:0-9957 GCA_043781115.1 Pseudomonadota bacterium | reverse complement strand
GCGCCGTCGGCTGCACGAAACTCAAATTGCGGAAGGCGTTTTCTTTGGTGATGCTCGGGAGCTGGGCTCCGCCGTCGTTGGCGTTGACGCTGCTGCCGCCTTGCCGCGGGCGGCAAGCGTACGCGCTGAGTAAGGTGACTAAACTGACGGCCAAAGTGGCGACAAGCTGGTTTGCTCTCACGGGGGGCTCCACCGAAAGACGGGCTTTTTTTAAAAACGGAACAGGGGGCCTATCGGCGGGCCCACCGATTTGCTTGAAAAATCTGCCGCAGGGCCAGATATAATCAAATTATTTCAGTCAGTTAGACTCTGATGGGACGAAAAGTAGATGCCGGTCCAAGACCGGACTTCTAGGTCTTTCAAGACCCCGAGAGCGTCCGCCGCTGCCCCGTCGGAGAGGCGCTGGCTCAAGGCACGGTATTCGCTCAAAACGAGCAAGGCGAGGGATGCCGCCTTGCTCCTTGCCAACCAGCGGGTCGCAGCCGCCAAAAGCAACAATTCCTTGTCGACGGTCAGCAGCTCTTGCCGACGCTCGATCACTTCGCTCAAGGCGCGCAGCCGAAAGGTCAATGGCACGTCGTGGTCGTAGCAATCTTGGAGGACGACGCCGGCCTCGTACCAGAGTCCGAGGCGCTGGGGTTTCAGCGTCTTGTTGCGTCGCATGCTGCCGAGGCGTGGGAGGCGTTCGACGAAGCTCCGCGATTCGACGGCAAGCCCCCAGTAGCAAGCTTCGACGACGTAGGTCGCCTCGGCGTGGGTCCCTCCCCGGCGCGTCGCCGAAAGCAGCGGCGCCAACTCGCCGGTCGCGGCGGCGCCTCGCGCCAACAGGTTCCACGCGAACTCCGCTTTCACGTCATCGGCGAGCGGCAGCGCCGCACCCGCGGCGACCGCTGTAGCAAGCGTTTGCGCATCGCCGGCCAACCAGGCCGCATGCAGCCGCGCGAGCTGGCAGCGTGACTCGGCGGCTTCGGGCAATCCGCCCTCCAACCCTTCCGCGAACTGGCTGAGCGCGAGTCGCGCGTGCCCGAGGCGCAACGCCCGGTTGCCCGCGGCCAAAAGTTGAAAGCCCAGGCCGCCGCTCGGAAATTCGCCGGCCAGCTGCAAAGCGACTTGCTGCTCCCACGCGGCGCGCCACGGCTCACCCTGCTTACGGAAGATTTGGCTGCGGATCAAATGAATGTCGCCGAAAAGCGACGCCAAGCGCGATGCCCGCGGCCGCACCCCTTGGGCTTGGAGGATGGCGTACGCGAGCGTGACCAGTTCGTCGATCTCGCGCGAGGACAGTCCGCCCCCGCGTTCATGTTGCACGAGCGCCGACATCGCGAAGATGTAGCGGCGTAGGCGACCGCGTGGCGTGTCGTCCTCCGCGAGCGCCGTCAGCCTCGTTAAAGCGGACTCTAGACGACTTGGTGCGCCGGGGGAGCTGGCGGCCCGGTCCAACTCCTTTTTGATCTTGGCCTTCTCGGCGTCGACCTGCTTTTGCGTCCAGCCGATGGCGAGGCCCCGGGGCCCGCTTTTTACCATTTTACTACCCCAATAATATCATATTTTAAGGGATCTTACAGACTAACTGTCGTCATTTTTCACAAAAATTGGCATGCCGATATTTAGACATCTAATATACATCAATTATATCAATAATTTATTTCTTCATCAACTTGATAGCCAGTTCTTAAAGTCAACCCTTTGAGCGGCCCATTTACGTCTTAACCCGCTAACATTACCTAAATTCGAGCCTGGCACGCCGCCTGCAACATCTATTTCCAAGCAGCACGCAATCAAGCCTCATCACTCGAACAGGCTCATCACCCGAACAGGAAGGAACTGCCATGAACATGTTCACCCGTCTCTGCATCGCGCAACTCGCTCTGGCCCTCGCCGCTTGCAACCAATTCGCCCCGGAGCAGTCGTCGAAAGAATCGGCCAAGTCCTCGGCCACCGCAAAGAAAGGCGGCACCTCTAGCGGCGCGACTCTGAAACTCTCCGTGCCGAAAGACTCGAACCAAGAAGAAGGTAGTGGCGGCGGCAGCGACGGCGCCGAAGTGACGCCCTCGAAAATCGACGGCGGCAACATGGCCGACGAGTTCGACGAAGGTCTCGGCAGCGAATACTTCGACTTCAGCTGCGACGACGGCGCCGCAATCAAGAGCGTCGACGCCGTGGCCAACAAAACGATGAACGGTTTCTTCGTCATCATCCTGAGCTCGACCCTGCGCGACGAAGGTAAAAGCGACACCGCGGTCGACGAGAAGAAGGACTCGGACGAGGAGATGAACCTGAAAGACGGCAACGAAAAGCAGAACCCTAAAGAAGAGCAAGCCGCCTCGGGCGACGAAGCCACCGAGCAAGTTGACGAAGGCCAACCTACCCCCGACGCCGAACCTGCCGAAGGCGGCTCGATCATCTTCAAAAAAGTCGCGATCCCCTATGTTTGCGAAGCGAACATGACGGTCCACTTGAAACGGATCGATCCGTCGGCCACGTACAAAGTCGAAGCGAACCTTTACACCAACGAATCCGAACTGACCTACTCCGGCACGACGGAAGAGTTCAAAGGTGACGCCGGCAAAGTCAGCCTAACGATGGAGCCCGCCGTCTCGACCAACGTCGACCTCCAGGTGATCTTTGCCAAGAACCCGAAAAAATGAAACGGATCTCCCCACCTAGGACCCGAATTTAAGCGGCGGGAGCGGGCAAACGCCCGCCCCCGCTTCAAGTCGTTCCGAGGCCCCACCGAAACGGGAGTAACCATGCTTCGCTACTCAAAACTCTTTGCCACCTCGATCGCCCTGCTGGCATTCGCCTGCAACGCGCAAAATTTCAGCGGCAAGAGCTCGACGAAGAACAAAGCCGACGGCAGCCGGCCCAGCGAGCAGGGCGAAGGCGTCGTTGGGTACCTCACCGATCCCAAAGCCGTCAATTACCAAGAACACGCGGGCAAGCTCACCGTCTCCGGCGGAGCCGGCGCCGTGAAGAGTGACGCTGGCTCGGTGGACGGCTTACCGATTTGTTTGCAGCAAATCAGCAAAGCCGACCTGGCGACAATCGTCGGGGCGAGCGGCAAATTCGCCGGCGCCTCCGTGACGAACCTCGCGACG
The DNA here is from genome assembly GCA_043781115.1 of Pseudomonadota bacterium. Classification (GTDB taxonomy): domain Bacteria; phylum Bdellovibrionota_B; class Oligoflexia; order Oligoflexales; family CAIYRB01; genus CAIYRB01. The sequence goes on along the minus strand of JAYWBY010000575.1, from coordinate 6,859 downwards.
GGCTCGGTCCAGGCCGACGGCTCGTTCGCCATGAGCGTCGATTCGACCGCGGTGGACAAGGAAAAACTCATTGCCCTCGACGCCTCGGGCGCCTGCGCCTCGGGCACCGAACCGAACCTCGATCAAAGCGGGAAATCCTTGGTCTTCAAGGATCCGGCCGACCAATCGACGTTTGGGGGCTCGGCCGACTACACCGCCACGACTTCTGTCGAGCCCGATCTTTCGGCGCTGTGCTTTCAGAAAGACGACGCGTCATGCGACCAAGTCGTCAGCTTCGACGTCATCGACGCGGACTCGGGCGCTGCGATACCGTCGTTCAAGGCCGATTTCACCGAGGCGTCGACGTCGGCTTACGTCGGCACCGAGTCGCTGGCCCCCGGCGACAAAATGAAGTACCAGTCCGCCGACTACTACGTTTCGATCACGGCGTCGGATTTCATCGACACCCAAGTCAAAATCTTGAAAGGCGAGCCCTTCAAGGACGTCGTAAAAATGACGCACAAGTAGCCGGACCGCTGCACGTTCGACGGTATTAGGATATCATAAGTCCAGCCGTCGAATCATCATTGGAGAACCAACGTGCACCGCAACGCCTTGCTCTGGACAGTCGCTCTTGCCGCTCTATGCTTTGCTCCGCTCGCCAAGGCCGACGACGTGACGCTCGCCGACGGCAAAAAAACCAAAAACGCCGCCTCGTCCAAGGGGTCGGCGTCCAAGAAGAAAGAAAAAGACGACTCCAGCTCGGGTTCCGGCTCGCGGACGTCGGCGGAAGCACGCACGGGCCACCAGTTCGGCGTCATGGCCGGCGGCGGTCAAGTCGTCGGCTCGATCAACGGCGCGGACGTTGAAGGCTACTGGATGCCGTCCCCGTCGATGCAAGTCGGCCTCGCTTACATGCAAGGGTCCGAGGACCTCGGTACGCTAGAAGACACGCAGTTCGTCACGGACGATTTCGGCATCAACGCCAAATTGATCGTGGCCCGCTTCCGCTACTTTATCGGCAACACATTCAACCTTTCGGCTGTCCTCGGTGAACGCCTGATCAATGCCCATGCGACGATCTCTTCGAAGACCACCACCGACCAGGTCAAATTGGACATCAACTCCAATTCGACCGTCGTCGGCTTGACCATCGGCAACCATTGGACCTACGACTTCGGCATGACGCTCGGCGTCGACTACGTCGACCAAAGGCACCGTCACTGCCGCCCAACAAGAGCTCTCGGACGACGTCCAAAAATCCGCCGACCAGCTCGGCAAGGTGGGCAGCGGCCAGGGCTTGATCGCCACGATTGGCTTTTGTTTCTAACGAGTTAGAAATTTCGGCATAAAGCCGAAAGGCATCGCGCTCGATAACTGGGGAGGCCTTCAGAAGGGAGGCCTGAAACCCCGGAGTCTCGATGCGCCTTACCCTAATCCTCGGCTCGCTCGTCGTCCTCACGGGAAGCCAGCTTGCTTGCCGCGCCAAAAAAGGCGAAAGCACCGCCGAGTTTCCGGCACGCAAGCAATGCTACGGCCTCGTGAACGGCGAAGCGACGATGGAAGTCCCAGCGGTCGTCTTGCTTCTGACGACGTCGGTCGAACAATGCACTGGCACATTCGTTTCTGACCGGCTCTTGATCACCGCCGCGCATTGCGTCGGCAAGACGGCCACAGGCAACGTCAAAGTCTTGCTCGACGACTGCGCCAACGACCGCTCGCGCTCCGTCGACTCGCTCACTGTCTTTCACGGCGGCTTGGCGGGAACCGACTACGGCGACGGCAGTCTCGATCCCGACCACATGAACCGGGACTTGGCGCTGCTGGCGTTCCCCGCCGGCACTGCTCCAGCAACCCTGCCGCTTTCGGAAGTTGCCGTCGCAGCCGGAGACGACCTGACCATGATCGGGTTTGGCGCCGACGTCCCGGCGGACCAAGTTTCCGCCGCTTCTTATAAGGGCTTCGAGTATTTCACCAAGCGCCGGGGCACCGCCAAGAGCGACAGCGCTCAACCCACCGATCCCGACATCATCCTGAGCGCCGAGGCATCCGCGCCGACTCTTTCCAAGGGCGACTCTGGCGGGCCGCTGCTCCGAGCCGGCAAGATCGTCGGCGTGGCTTCGTGGACGGAGCCGACGTCGCGCACTTCGGGTTGGGTGAATCTCCACTCTCCCAACTCGCGCAAGGTCATCGATGCGGCCGCCACGGCGGGTTACGCGGCCGACGGCCTCGACGCCTTTCGGGCCAGCGCCACCGCGGAATAGCCCTGCCTCAAGGACTCCCGAAGACCGCGGCGTTGAACTCGGATACGTCGTAGTGGCCGCCGTTCTCGACGATCGTCAAAGTGTCAGCGACGATCTTGGCGCGGCGCTCGTCGTGAACGGCGACGAAGACCTCGTGTAAGAACGACAAGCTGTAGGTGAAGTTCGAGTCGACCGCTAAGGCCTTGCGGAGCTCGTCCACGGCCTCGTTGAGCCTGCCCGCCTCGGCGTAGGCTCTCGCCAAATTGTGATGGGGCTGCGGGTAGGGCAGCTTTGACGAGGCTTCGACCGCCAGCTTGTAGTAGATGATCGCCTTGTTCGCGTCACCCTTGTCAGCGTAGTACATGCCGAGGTTGTTGTAGATTCGGGTGGACGAACCGCCGTGAGCCAACTCGTTCAGATAAAAGCTCTCGATGTCCGACCATTCCAGGTTACGCACGAACGTGCGACCGCCACATGCCACTAGAATCAGGCAAAATAGCGCGCTCCCCGTATGCCGCCATTTGCCCTTCGGCAGCGCTTGCCAACCGGCAACGAGCAAGATGGCTACGCCAAGCATCGGGACGTAGAGCCAGTGTTCGAGAAACATCGCATTCAACGGGATGACGCCCGAGAACGGTAAAAGACCGGCGACGACGATGAACGCGCCAAGCGCGACAAGCGGGTTCTTCTTAGCCCGGAAAATCGCGACGCCGCCGGCCGCGAGCGCCGCGAGTCCGAAAATTCCGCGAGCCGACGCCAAACTCGCATAGGCCAAATATGGCTTTTCATAGAAAAGATCGCGCGGGAAGAAGATCATCACCGCGTATTCCCAGAGCACGCTGATGAAGGTGGTCAACCTGAGCACCAGGCTTTCGGTGTATTCGTTGACCTCCATCGAGAGGCCGAAGCCACCGCTGAAATTCAAGACGGTCATTTTTAGTACGAGATAGATGCCTACCACGACCGTGATGCCGAGAAGCACCCAGCCTTCGTCGCGGCGCAGCCGTTCTCGCTTGCTGACAGCGACGTAAACCGAGGACCCCAGAGCCAGGGGCGCAAAAACGACGCCGTTTTCCTTGCAAAGAAGCGCCAGGACGAGCCACACCAGCACCGGCAGGGCAATCAACGGCAACGCCACGGGGCGCTTCCTTTGCTTGATTAATCGGCCGTACCAAAGCAAGCCGCCGAACATGAAGAGCAGAGCCAAAGGATCCGACAATCCGGATATGTAGCTGACCGCTTCGGTTTGAATGGGATGAACGAGCCAAAAGAGCGCCATCAGGCCCGCCGCCGGCGCCGCGATGCCGAGCATGATCAACCAAGCTTGGAAGAGCACCGCGTTCAACGTGTGCAGAGCCAGCGACACCAAATGATACGGCACGGGCGTCGAAACGCCCGCCAAGTGATAGATCAGCGCGAACGTCATCTGTTGGTTCGGGCGGTAGAAGTTGCCTTTGATCGACGCGCCCTGCGTCACGGTGCTCGTATAGATGTCGCCGGCGCGGTCGAGCGAATGCACCATCTCGTTCTTCAAGATAAAATGTTCGTCGTCGAAAAAGAACGGCCCGCTGACCGCGGGCAAATAGCAAACGCCGACGGTCGCCACGAAGACAAAGGCCCAGAAGCCTTGATGCCGGACGAGGCGCTGGATGAAGGAGCGAATCGTTTGTGTTTTCATGCGCTTCCATCTTACCCGAAAGCGCACCTTAGGTCAGCCGTTGACCTCAGCCTTGGCTGGCAGCGGCACGCCGCCGAAGTTTCGCCGGCGCGCCCCGAAACCACGGACGGCCTCGGCCAAATGCTCGCCCGTGAAGTCGGGCCACGCGAGCGGCGAGAAAAAGAGCTCGGCATAGGCCATCTGCCACAAGAGAAAGTTCGAGATCCTGAGCTCGCCAGCCGTCCGGATGACGACGTCGGGATCCGGCATGAAGGCCGTGTCGAGCGCCGCGTCGATGCGCTCCGAGGAGATATCCTCGACCGTCAGCTCGCCGGCCTCGACGCGGCTGGCGAGCTTGCGGCAAGCGGCCGTCAAGTCGGATCTGCCGCCGTAGTTGACGGCCACCGTCAGGGTGAGGCGACGGCCGAAGCGGGTGACGCGCTCAGCCTCGGCAATTTGCAAGCGGCAGCGCTCGGGCAGGCGCTTGCGGTCGCCGATGATCTTCAACCGGATGCCGCGGTTGGCCAGCTCCTCGGCCTCGCTCGACAGGTAGAGTTCGAGGAGCGCGAAGATGTTTTGGACTTCGGACGCGGGCCTACCCCAATTCTCCTCGCTGAACGCAAACAGCGTCAAGAAGCGGATTCCGAGCTCCAGCGCCGCCTCGGTAACCCTACGAACCGCTTTGATTCCCTGCCTGTGGCCCGCCGTCCTCGGCAAGCCCCGGCGCTGGGCCCAGCGCCCGTTGCCGTCCATGATGATCGCCACATGCCTCAATTCGCCATCCTTAAGAGATTCCATCGCCCTCAACCTCCGAGCATCCGGTTACTAAGCCGCATCGCCACGAACGCCATCGCCAAAATCAAAACCAGACCCGCCATGACTCCCGGCTCGGGAGCCGACGAACCGCCAAACCCCTCGTAAGCGGTCTCGGACACGCCGGCGACTTGGGACAACGGCACGTTCGCGTGCTTGGTCCCGTCCGGATCCTGGTTGTAGACTTCTTCGCTGACGGCGACGAACGACGTCCATTGCGTCACCAAGCCGAAGTCGATGCCGAGGGTCGTCACCGCCGCCTTCAGGGCTTCGTCGGTCGCCGGGGCGTCGCGATCGGCGAACGGCGTCGACAGGGCGTCGGTCAACTCCTCGACCATCGACCGGGCCCAGATCACTGCTATCGCTTCGCCGGAGCTTTCGACCGACGGCAGCGCAAGGGTGAGCGGCAGCGTCACCGGCTTGCCACCGGAACGGCCGCGAATCTGGATTTGATAGGTTCCGGGCTTCGCGTAACGTCCTTGAACGCGCACGGATTGCCCGGCGAAGAGGTCAGGAACCCGCGACGGAGTCTGGCTTTCAACTTCCAGCGACCCCCAATCCACCGAGATGTCGGTAAGCACCGGGGCGTCCAGACGGGATGCCAACTCATTTGCAACGGTCTCGACGTCTTCCGTGGGGCTCATGAAGCGAGTGAATCCGCGACCCACCAGTCCCATTTTGTTCAAGAGGTAACGGTTGACCCCGGTGCCGACCCCGAAGGCATAGAGTCGCGCGTCTCCCAGGTGGGACCTGAGCAAGCCGATGATTTCGTGCTCGTTGCCGATGTAGCCGTCGGTGAGAAAGACGACGATGCGAACGGCGCCGGCGGGAGCGCTCTTCCTGAGCGCCAGGGAGATGCCCTTGGTCATCTCCGTGCCGCCTTCGCCGTTCAAACCGTCCGTGTAGCGAATGCCTCTTTTGATGTTCTCGGGCGTCGCCTCGAGCGGCTCCGAGCCAAATTCGCTGGCCGTTTCGCTGAAGCGAATGATGCGGAACGTGTCGGTCGCCCGAAGTTTGGTCAAGGCCTTGCGCATGAAGGCTTTGCTGGCATTGAGCGGCAGCCCCTCCATGGACCCCGAGCAGTCAAGGACGAAGACCATTTCGCGCGGCGAAATTTCGCTCTCCGCGGGAACGAGCGGCGGCTGGAGGAGCAGGCTGAAAAAGCCGCCGCGTCCGTCTTTGTGCGTCAGGAGACCGGCGGTCGTCCGGTCGCCGCCGAGCGTAAACCCAAGAACGAAATCGCGGTTGTCGATGGTCTTGCCGCCCTTGAGCTCCACTACTTGCTCGCCACTAGAACCCTCGGACACCGCGACCGCGTGCGTCCGGCTCTTGACGTCGCTGATCGACGTCGCGGCCTTCAGCAAAACCTTGAGAGTGACGCGATCCTTCTCGACGAGCTCGGGCATCGTCAGACCGCTGACGGCCGGATACTCGGGCAGCGGCTCGGTGTCTTTCGAGGCCTTGGGTTGGTAGCGCGGTCCAACGATCAGAGGGATGACGAGCTTGTAAGCGCCATCGACTTTATCTACGACGTGGACGTACTTCAGCTCGACCTTGACCGGAAGACCCGGCATCAAGTTGGCGATGTCCTGCGTGAACATATTGGGTCGGTGCTGGGTCAGGAGGGAGGCCGTTTTGCCTTGTTCCTTGGCTTCCTCGAAGGTCTTGAGCGCTTCGTCCTTCTGTTTGACGACGGCGCGGATGCGTTCGTCTCCGACGTCCATCGTCATGGCATATACGGCGGCGTTTTCGAACAGGGGGAAGAGATAGGTGGCGTGCAGGGGTTTATCTAGCGGGTTGACGAAGGTCTGGACGACGGTGACCGTCGCCAAGTCGCCTTCGATCTCCGCCGAGACGTCGAGCGAGAGCGCGGGAAATTCGTACTTCCGCCCGTCGACCGTCGCTTCGAGCAAGCCGGCTGGAGTCGAGGGGCCGTCCTCATAGCCGTGACCTTCGGCAACGGCGAGTTCGGCTCTGGCGAACGAAAGAATCAACAACGCAGCGTGGAATAATTTCATATGCTTCCTCGGGACAAAGTTTCGGGTTCTTCATAAGCATTCGGGATATCGAAAGACCGGGCCACGGCGTCGTCGAAGAGACGGCGCTGCCAACCGGTCGCTTGCCACTCGCTGATTCTTTCGAGAGCCGTCCAACGCGAGCCTTTGCC
>JAYWBY010000574.1:0-3621 GCA_043781115.1 Pseudomonadota bacterium | reverse complement strand
CTATGCAATGACCCATGGAATCTGCGACGCTTGCGAAGTGAAAAGTGCGACCATTCGGGGTGAGCACCTTGCACGCATCCGTCGTATCGGCTCGTTCTTTTCCGACGTGCGAAGGCAGGCCCTGGAAGGCAATACTGCCAGTCTCTTGACGACGGTCGTTGCCGAGGCTTCTGAACTAGGCATTCGGCCGACAGATTTATTCATGGGCATCTTTCAGCCGATTCTCTATGAAATCGGTGAAGCCTGGGCCTTGTGCAAAGTAAGCGTAGCGCAGGAGCACGCTTTTACGGCGTTTGCCAACCAGCTTCTTGACACGGTTCCTGTCCCAGCCCCTGGAGATCTTGATAAATCGGCAAGTATCCGAGAGGTAGACGCCCTACTTATCTGCTCGAATGGCAATTTCCACTCTCTGGGCGTTCGGATTTTGTCTTTCGCCCTGAGTGAGGTAGGCGTACCTGGGGGGGGAGCCGGCAACGCCTTGGACTCGAAATGGGGCTTGCCGTTCAAAAAGCTATGCAACCTCAAAGCGGGCGAGACTGTCGTCTTCGCCTTTGTGATCTACAAGTCGAAAGCCGACCGCAACCGCATCAATGCGAAGGTCCACAAGGACCCGCGCATGCAGCAGAAGCCCGAGCAGAAGTTGGTGATGCCGTTCGACATGAAGCGTTTCTCGATGGGCGGCTTCAAGGCAGCTTCTGTGTTTTCAACCTGTTAACTCTCTTCCCTTTCCGGACTCTAAGCTAACAGGACATCAGAAGAATGGTCGGGGTGACGTTGGCAGCAGATTTTTAAGGTCGTGTAATGCGCCTTGTCAGCCTTGTACCTCCTGGTTTTGGTGGCGTCGATCGGTTTTTTAGACTGGAATTTACGGCAACAATGCCGAGTTACCCGCGTCGTCGGTACCGTCCCCGACAAGCCGTGCGGCGCGACTCCTGCCTGCGAAGCGGGAAGGGTCGCCCTGGCGCCGAACACAACGCGCGGCTAGCGGACGGTGCGGACGGCGAGCCCTTGTTGGGGTGAGTCCCCGCTGGATCTGAGAGCGTCCTGGTCTTAACTGACGGTGCGGGCGCCACTCAGATGTGAGAGCTACCTAGCGGCGTCGGATAAGCGTCAGCCCGTCCATCGGTATATAGTGCTTATCATGGGCAACGAGCGGTACTTCAAATCGAATCGCCGTTGCCGCAATCCAAGCATCTTCGGCAGACAGTTGCTTTCCAGCTGCTTTAGATCGGGCCTGAATGTTTGCCCATATTGCGCCAGTGTCTCTGTCGATCGGCAGAGTCCGGTACTTGGCGATCACTTGACGTAGGTAGGACATCCGCCTGGGACCCCATCCTCCGTTTAAGGCGCCAAATAGCAGCTCAGCCTCAGTTTGAACCGAAATCAGCAAATTTTCATTCGACGCAAGGATATCTTCATAGAGCGCCGCGTGTTCGTGGTTCTTCATGACGTATGAGACGATATCCGTATCGAGCAGCAAACCAATTGTCATAGGTCAATCTTCGAATGGGTCTCGAGGTCCAAAGCCGTTTTTTCGCAGACTCTGGATAGCCTCGTTGAATGCACTCCACTCTTCATCCGTGAGCGGCGGGTCCATAACGAAGTCGGACAGCTTATGGCTCGTTATCTTTGCCGCCGGTTGGTCGGCCGTCAGGTCCAATGCCAATTGTTGCGCGGCGCTTCGGCCTTCTGGTCGCTTGGTGCCCATTTGTTGTTCCTGTCGTTGGTCTTTTGTCTCCATGACTTCTCCTTGTGATAATCGGCAATTGCCTACTATTTCTTGAGCCCGGAGCTGGTGCGACCGCCTTTAAGGCTCCATAAGTATAGATTTTTTCAGCTTTGCCTGCCAGTTCGCAGTTTTCCGGCCGTTAGAAGTCTGGCGGTGACGCCTGCCCCGGGTACCCGACCACCGGCATCACACCAGTTCCTGCCCACCCTCCTCGTTCCGCATACGCGGGACTGCGAAGGAGGGATTCGCATGAACGACCGTCGCAACTTTAAGTCTCTGGTCCTGGTACAGGTCTCGGTGCATGCCGCGCCAAGGCGCACCGCCAAGTTCATTCGCCTACTGCCGGCACTCTTGGCGCTTGTCCGTGTCGCGATGGCCCGCTGGGGGCATCATCTGAATTGATCGAAACTCAGCGCCATGGACGGCGCGCACCAAGTGGCCAACCGTTCCGGAGCTCGTGTCCGGGGGCTGCCGGAGGACTTATCCGTCGAGTTTACTGAGCAAGCGCCCTCGAACCCGGTCCGCCAACGGCCAGGCCAGCAGCGAAATCAGCATTCACCGCAGAACGGGCAGAGCCGTCAGGCCGATGAAGGCCTCGTGCGAGGCGGAGATCAGCGCCCGCACGCGCCCAAGTCGCTCAAGTCGCGTCCGAAGTAACGAGCGCGTGTGGGTGCGACCAAGTCGCCACAGTTTTCGTTGTGGCCGCTGGCGCCACGCCGGCGCGGCAAGCAGCAAGCGCCATCAACGCGTGTTCGGGTGACGGTCAGGAACCCGCTGTTCGATCTTGCGTGATCTCCGTCACCGCCGCCGCATCGGTAGCCTGCGCCTTCCGTGAACGACTGCCGCGCCCGGGTTGGTCCGGTGCCGCCACCAGCGGCGCCAGCATTGCCCTGACATCGACCGAGCCTCCGGCACGCCGCGCTGACCGCAACTCTTTAACAACGGCACCGAGGTACGCCACGTCGTCGAAGTGCGCTGCCCGAATCGCCTCAAGGCATCCATCAATGCCAGACCCCGCAAGCTGCATGATGATCGCCCATGACGCCAGCTCTTGCTCGCCCACCCTGCCGCCACGAAATCCTTCGTTGACCTTACTGAGCATTGCCTCCAACGCTTGATCTGCCTCCGTCGTGATCGCTATCTTGGCCAATTTGGCTGCCATTACTTTTTGCCCTCCCGATTTTTTGATGCCCATGCTTTTTTGCTCCGTCTTGTCCTCCTTCTGGTATCACCCCGTCGCGAGGATCCGGCAAGAAAAAGGGCGTTTGATGCCTTCCTGACAGATCTCACCCCGGCGCAGCGCGAGGCGATTGACATTGTTTACCTAAAGAACAAGAAGCAACGGACCAAGGCGAACGCCGCGAAGAAGCTCGGCATCAGCGTCGAAACATTGCGCGACCGCCTCGACCCGGCGATCAAGAAGCTGGAGGCGAAGTTTCCAGAGTACCAGCGGCAAAAGCAGCGTCGACGCATTGATACGTCGTCCGACTTGGACCTTGGTCGGTTTCGGCGGAAGTCGAGTTCGAAGCATTCAGCGCCGGCGGTCTCGCCGTGTCCCGAGCTGACGGCGCAGAAGACGCAGCGCAGTACCGAGTTCCAGCGCAATTGGCTGTATGTTTACGAGACGAATGTCGATCGCGCGCGATTCGGCGACTGCAAAGTTCGAAGGCCGTATCGGCTGGAGGGACCAATCTCATCGGCCGACGTCAAAGCAATTTTCGCTGACAATTGCGCATCCTGTCACGGCGGGGCGGCGCCTTCGAAAAAGCTAACCTTCCGACACCGTGCAGAGGTTCAGTTAGGCACCCTTTAAAGAACACTGCAGGGACGCCGGCGGGACTGCGGCTAGCCAAGCGGTCCCGCGTTGCCTGGTCGGTCCATTTCTTTACCAT
>JAYWBY010000573.1:0-3626 GCA_043781115.1 Pseudomonadota bacterium | reverse complement strand
TCATTGCACTAATTTTTCAAAAGAAATCGGCGAACACTGCTTCATCCTTGAAGACAACACGATCCAGCCCTTCGTCCGTATTGGCAATAACGTTACCTTGTGGAGCGGCAATCATATCGGCCACCACTCGACGATTGGGGACAATTGCTTCATCAGCTCTCACGTCGTGGTTTCGGGTGGCGTTAAAGTCGGCAAGAACTGCTTCATCGGCGTCAACGCGACTTTGCGGGACCACGTCGTGATCGAAGACGAGACTTTGATCGGGGCAGGCGTGCTCATTTACAAGAGCACGACGCCAAAATCGGTTTATCGCGGTCCCCGTTCCGAGACGATGACTATTACTAGCGATCAAGTGAAGGGCATTTAATGTCAGGCTGGCGGAAGTTGGGTCGTGTTTTCAATCCCGACAGCACCCATCCTTGGATGCATTCGCACGCCGCCAACCCTGTTGCCGAGCATTTGCACGGAGATCTTTTCAGAATTTATTTTAGTTGCCGCGACGGGGCCAATCGCTCGAGTGTCGGCTTCGTTGATATCGACTTAAACAGGCCGCAAGAAATCGAGCTAGTCTCTCAGTCGCCTATTCTTTCACCAGGAGAGCCCGGTTCTTTCGATGACAGCGGCATTTCGATTGCCTGCATCGTCCCAGTCGACGGACGACGCTTTCTCTACTATATCGGTTGGAATCTCGGCGTTACGGTGCCTTGGCGGAATAGCATCGGACTCGCCATCAGCCCAGCGCCGGGGCAGCCTTTCGTTAAAGCGTCGCCTGCCGCCATCATGGACCGAGACGAAACCGACCCCTTTTCGCTTTCCTATCCTTGGGTGGAGCGCAGTAAGGAGGGGTGGCGCATGTGGTACGGTTCCAACCTCAGCTGGGGGAAGGAACAGGACAGCATGCAGCACGTCATAAAATATGCGGTGTCTGCTGACGGCGTGCACTGGCGGCGGAGCGGTCAGATAGTTTTGGATGTAAAGCCGCCCGAGGTGGGGTTATCCAGACCTTGTGTAGAGAAGGCAAAGTCCGGTCAGGTGATGTGGTATTGCTTTCGCGGCCCGTCGGCCGATGGGGGCCATTATCGGATTGGCTATGCTGAGTCCGCGAACGGGACGGCGTGGGTGAGAATGGACGGCAAAGCCGGAATAGACGTCAGCCTCGGGCAATGGGACGGCGAGAGCATCTCCTACCCCTACGTCTTCGAGCACAAGGGCCGCCGCTACATGCTTTACAACGGCAACGGTTACGGTCGTAGTGGATTTGGTATCGCCATCGCAGATGAAGGCTGAAAATTGTGACCATCGAACTCTCAGTCATTAGTCCAGTCTATCGTGCCGAAGCGAGCGTCGACGAATTAGTCCTAAAAATCGTTGAAGCGGCGTCCAAAATTACCGAAAGTTTCGAGATCATTTTAGTGGAAGACGGCAGTCCGGACGGATCGTGGCAAAAGATCGCCGCCAACTGCGCCAAGGACTCTCGGATAAAGGGTTTGAAGTTCAGCCGAAACTTCGGCCAGCATTTCGCGATTACGGCCGGCCTCGAGGCTGCCACAGGCAAGTTTGTGGCGTTGATGGACTGTGATTTACAGGATGATCCGGCCTACCTCCGACAACTCTATGACCTTGGCAAGGCGGGAAACGACGTAGTTTTGACCGTCAAAACCAGTCGTCGCCATTCTTGGACAAAGAACGTTCTCTCGTCACTCTTTGGCCTGCTCTTCAACTGGCTCATAGAGTCGAAAGCGGCGACGTTTCGCACGGACGTCGGAACCTATTCCTTAATTTCCCGCAAGGTCGTCGATGCGTTTCTTCGCATGGCCGACCGCCATCGACATTATTTAATGATCATTCGCTGGCTCGGCTTTACCACGACTTATGTCGAGATCGAGCATCGACTTCGGCCGCACGGTCGGAGTAGCTACACGCTTCGCAAGCTCATCAATCATGCAATTGACGGAATTACGTCCCAGTCCGACCGGCTGCTTTATCTCTCCGTGGGGGTCGGACTCACTATTTTTGTTCTCTCAATCACTACCGCCGGCATTCTCGTCGTCACGTATTTCCTGCACGGATACCGAGAAGGTTGGACGTCGACGATGGTGGTCAGCTTGGGTTCGACCGGCCTGATCTTGATGTCGACGGGGATCGTCGGCATCTATGTCGGGAAAACCTTCGAGCAATCCAAGGGTAGGCCGCTTTACCTCGTCGATCGGTCCATAAACCTAGATTCCTAGGCAAATTAGCATCTGATTTTGGTCGCTTACGCTTGGTGGAGCCGAGAGCCAGATTGACATTGGAAATCGCATTCCCGCGCAGTAGAGTCGGCCTTGTTTTGGCCATGACCCAATAGGCAAATTATGCGCGTGCCTTTCAACCGTCCGTACATCGTTGGCAAAGAGCTCGACTACATTCGTCAAGCTGTCGCGGCCAGCCACCTTTCCGGCGACGGCCAATTTACCAAGAAGTGTCATGAGTGGTTGGAGTCTCACCTCGGGACGCCCAAGGCTCTCCTGACGCACTCCTGCACTGCGGCGCTCGAAATGGCGGCAATTCTCGCCGACGTCCAGTCGGGCGACGAAGTAATCATGCCGTCCTATACCTTTGTATCGACAGCGAACGCCTTCGTGTTGCGGGGCGCAGTTCCGGTTTTCGTCGATATTCGGGAAGACACGTTAAATTTGGACGAGAGCCTGGTCGAAGCGGCTATCACGAAAAAGACAAAAGCGATTGTGCCAGTGCACTACGCTGGGGTCAGTGCCGACATGCAGTCGATCGGCGAAATTGCCGCTCAAAACAAGCTATTCGTCATTGAAGATGCCGCGCAAGCGCTCATGTCGAGCTTCAAAGGCAGAAGAGTCGGTACCTTTGGTCAGATGGCGACGCTTAGTTTTCACGAGACAAAAAACATCATCTCCGGGGAGGGAGGCGCTCTCCTCATCAATGATCCTGAGCTGATCGAGCGAGCCGAAGTCATCCGCGAGAAAGGAACGAACCGGAGCAAGTTCTTCCGGGGCCAAGTCGACAAATACACCTGGGTCGACATCGGTTCGTCGTTCTTACCTAGCGAGATGATTGCCGCGTTTTTGCTGGCGCAGCTTGAGAGCGTCGAAATGATCTACGCACGAAGAGCCGAGATTTGGCAAGCGTACCATGGGGCGTTCGCTGAACTCGAAGAACGTGGAATTGTCCGCCGGCCGGTCGTGCCCAATGATTGCGAACACAATTATCATATGTACTATCTCATTTTTAATAGCCTGGAAGAGCGGACCAAGGTCTTAGCATTCCTGCGCAGTCACGAAGTTGAAGCGGCTTTTCACTATGTTCCTTTGCATTCGTCACCAGCGGGACTGAAATATGCACGGATGCATGGTAACTTGGAAGTAACACAGACCGTCTCCGATCGACTCTTGAGACTGCCGATGCCGCCGCAGGCGCCGATGACTTTCGTTGAACGAGCCATAAGTGTGATGCTCGAGGCCACCGAGGGTCTAGTACCTCGGGGTGGCGACGGCGCGGCTAGATAGTGGGCGCCAATGACACTTGAAATTACGCCTGAGCTTCGCCATGAGATTGACGACTTTCCGCTCGACATGACCGCCTTGGAGAGCCTCTGGCGCATGGAAGAGCGG
>JAYWBY010000572.1:0-3644 GCA_043781115.1 Pseudomonadota bacterium | reverse complement strand
ATCGCCAGCTGCGAAGGCGACAGCTCGGAAGCCATCGCTTGGTAGTTTCGCCAGTCGCTCGACAAGCAGACGCAGTACTTGAGCCCCGGGCGAAAAATTTCGTGCAAGTTGACGCCTTCGTGCGTGGCGTGCCGGACGACGTGCTGCGGCAAGATTTGGCTTAAGAGGCGGTATTCGCGTTTGGCTTCGCGCTTCAGCCGAAAGTCACTCAAGACCCGGAATGCCGCGATGAAGCCAAAGAAGCCGGTCAGCATGCCGATCCAAACGATGCCACCATCCATACCGCGGACGGCCGCCGCGGCGCCGACCAGCGACGCCGGCAAAAATACCAGCACGTTGCGCGTCCGCCCCGGCATCACCATGATGCCCATCGACGCAAACGCCATGACGCCTGTCGCCGAGAAGAGGGTTGCGCGCGTCGTCGCATTGACGCCGTGGACCATTCCGTAGAGGATCCATTCGTAAGCGAAGATGATGGCGAACAACAGGACGATCTGTAGCTGCCGCTGAACTTTCTCGTTGAGTCGCAGCAGGAACATCGCCAAGGAGACGACGCCGCTCAAGCCGTGGATCCCGAGGATCCGCGACACCATATCCGACGCGATGAACCTCGGCAGCAACGCCAGACAAAGAAAATGCCCGATCACCGCGTAGAGGTAGGTGAAGCGGACCAGGGTGGCGCGCCGCTGCTCGACGAACGCCTGGCAGAAGGTCATTTCAGGGGTATTCATGCTTGTTTTATCGGGTCAAAACCCCAAGCCTTTATCGACGGATATCACCAGGAGAGCGGGAAACGCCCGAATGCCCTTCCCTTCGTCAATCGAATGAGCTACTTACCTCTCCAACTAAACTTCAAAAGCGAGACGTCCATGCGAGTCCTATCTGTCGTTAAAACCCTGCCCGTCATGGCCTGGCTCGGTGCCTGCAGCACCGCCAACCTCCCCGTTTCCGACCTCGACTCGAATGATACGGAAGTGCTCGACACCAGCCGCACCCACGGCACGGTCGTCAACTTCACCAACTGGCACGACTCGCTCCAAATCGACGCCGGACTTCGCCGCGACGGCGACTTATGCCGCATCATTCAGCCTTTGGTCACCGACGAGACGACGCATTGGAAGCCGTTCCAAATCTACTGGGGCATCCGCGACGACGCTTCCGACGTCACGCTCGGCCAAGAAATCCGCGACGTCTTTTTCAGCGGCGACTCGGTGAAGGCGAGCGAGTTTCCAGACGTCCTCGGCTTCAAAGAAGTGAGCGGCAGCGTCGCCGGCATGCTCGACATCCAATCCATTACGCTCTCGGCGGATCAAGGCACGGTCGAAGCCCGCATTGGCAGCCCGTTCAGCGCCGCCATCCGCTTGAAAGCCGTCGCCAACGGCACGAGTTGCGCCAGCATCGCGAGCTACTGCAAGACGTCCACCGATTGCGCCAACGCCGCCAACTTTCACCCGTTGACATCGGTCTTGGTCAAACAGAATTTTCTAGGTTACCCGACGGCCGTCATCTACAACTGACCGTCGGAACGACCCGGCGCCTCGTCCTTAGTATCGTCCCTTGAGGTAGGCGAGCGCGGCCTCCGGACCGTCGCCTCCGCGCCAGCACAAGAGGCGGTGCGCGGCCTCGGCCGATTGGGGCGGCAAAAGCATCATGACGTGCTCGATCCCCGCTTCCTCGAAAGCGGGACCGACTTTTACCCAGCCGAGCCGTTCGTAGAAGCCGCGTGCGCTGATTTGCGCATGCATGAAGGGCAAATGTTCGGGGAATCTCGCCGCAGCGTGGGTCTGCATGCGGGCCATCAATGCGGCGCCGACGCCCTTGCCTCGAACTTCGGCGAGCGTAGCGATGCGTTCGAACTTCACCAACGTCCCTTTGACCCTGAGACGCCCCGTGGCCAGTGGGACTTCGTCGTCCGTCGCGAGAAAATACGTCGCGTCGCCGTGGTCGCCGTCGATCTCCAAATCGGCGGCGACGCCTTGCTCGCGGACGAAAACGGCGTGGCGTATCGCTAAAACTCTTTCATACTGCGCGGCCGTCGCGGCCACTTCAACTTGGACCATTGGAGGAACGCCAACCAGACATTCGTTCATTCAGCCGGGCAGTCATTAGTGCTTGACCGAGGTCGCACTTATATAGTTGAAATCAGCTACTGACAAGGCATTTTGGCGGAGCGAGGCGCGATGTGGATCGAGTTCGGTAGCGGAGGCCTGGTGGGAGCGGGGGTCGCCGCGGCCGCCTTCCTCGCGTTAAAGCACCGCCGCACAGCCGACAAAGCCCAACACGACGCGCTCAGCAAACAATTGAGCCTGGCTCAAGAGCTGACGCAGATGGCGTTCTGGGAGTGGGACCTCCGCTCGGGCGGCGTCACCTGGATGGGCGACTCGAAAGCCATTTTCGGCGTCGAAATCACGAGCTACGACGACTTCAAGGCCCGGGTCCATCCCAACGACTTAGACCGGATGGTGAGCCTGACCGTTGGAGCGCTCGAGCGCAGTCACCATCCAGGCGCCGAATACCGCATCATCCGTCCCGACGGCGAGATCCGTTGGTTGACGGGGCGCACCAAAGTCATCCGCGACGAGAGCGGCACGCCGATCCGGATGATCGGCATGAACATGGACATCGACGAACGCAAACGCGCCATGGCCGACCTAGAAGTCGCGCAGTCGGAGCACCGCGTCATCTTCGATTCGGCGCCGGCCTTCATTTGGTACAAAGACCGGCACAACCGGATCCTGCGCATCAACAAGCCGGCCGCCGCGGCGCTCGGCAAAGCGCCCGAGGAGATCGAAGGGCGGTCGACCTACGACCTTTATCCGATCGACGCCGCCAAATATTACGCCGACGATCTCGAAGTGATGAACCGCGGTGAGGCGAAACTCGGCATCGTGGAGCGCCTGAGCGACCCGAGCGGGCGGGCTCGCTGGATGCGGACGGATAAAATGCCGTACCGCGACGCGGAGGGCAACATCATCGGCGTCATCGTTTTCGCCCAAGACATCACCGAGCAAAAACAAGCCGAGACCGTTACGCTCGAGGCCCTCGAAAGCGCGCACGCCGCCAACCGGGCAAAGAGCGAATTCCTCGCCAACGTCAGCCACGAGATCCGGACGCCGCTCGGCGTCATCTTGGGCTTCACCGAAATGATGATGGTCCGCACGATCGACGACGCGACGCGGATTTCATACGGCGAAAAGGTGCTGCGTAACGGTCAGCGACTGCTGAAGCTCATCGACGAGATCCTTGACTTGTCCAAGGTCGAGCAAGGCAAGATCGACGTCGAACTCAGCGAATTCTCGTTGCAAGCGTTACTCGCCGACCTTTCGTCGCAGCTCGGGCGTTTTGCCCGTGAAAAGGGCCTTACGTTCCGCGTCGTCAGCGACGGCGACATCCCGATGACCATTTTCTCCGACTCGTCGCGGCTACGCCAAATTCTGACAAACGTCATAAGCAACGCCGTCAAGTTCACCGACAAGGGCGGCGTCGAAGTGGAAGTGTCGACGTTGTCGACGCCCGGGCATGAGCAGCTCAAATTTCTGGTTCGAGACACCGGTTCGGGCATGAGCGGTCAAGCAGCGGCTGGGCTTTTTCAGCCCTTTTTCCAAGGCGACCCCGGGACGACGCGCAAATTCGGCGGCACCGGC
>JAYWBY010000571.1:0-3646 GCA_043781115.1 Pseudomonadota bacterium | reverse complement strand
TGCCTCCGGCGGCATGAACAAGCTCGAGCGTCTTCTCCAAGCGGTCCGACTCCTTTACGCGTAGTTCGGCCAGGCCGCGAAAACGGCTCGAACCCTTGGCATGCAACGCCGCCACGGCCAAAATCGGAATCTCGTCGATAAGTGTCGGGGCCAACTCGGGCTCCATGTCGATCGCCTTCAATTCCCCGGATCCGACGATGGTCAGATCGGTGACCGGCTCGAGCGCACCAGCCTTGGCGACCGGACGTTCGACGGTGATCTTGGCGCCCATGCGCAGCAAAAGGGTCAAAAAGCCGGTGCGCGTGCTGTTTTCCAGTACGCCTTTGATGGTAATCCGCGAGCCCCGGACGATCGCGGCCCAAACGGCGAAGAACGCCGCCGACGATGGGTCGCCTGGCACGGCATAAGTCCGCGCCGCCGGGCGAAAAGGGCCGTGCACCGTCAGCGTTTCCGTCAAAGAGTCGGCTTCTCTCGTAAATCTGGCGCCGAGCGCCGTCAGCATCTTTTCAGTATGGTCGCGGCTGCCGAGCGGCAAACGCACGCGGGTTTCTCCAGCGATGTTCATGCCGGCGAGAAGCAGAGCCGACTTCACTTGCGCTGTCGCCTTGTCGACTACATGCAGCCCGGTGCTCAGGTTTTTCCCTAAAATTGCGAGAGGAAGCAGCTTCCCGCCTTCGCGACCCCGAATTTCGGCGCCGACTTGGCGTAGCGGTTCGACGACGCGACCCATGGGGCGTTTGCTGAGGCTTCCGTCGCCAAAACAAGTGACGAAAAGCCCGGGAGTTGCGGCGAAAACACCGGCAAGCAGGCGCGCGGTTGTGCCACTGTTGCCGAAGTCGAGCGGCGTCAGCGGCGACTCCCATCCGTCCCAGCCCGGTGACACGACTTCTACTTGTTCTGGAGTAGTGGCGGAAGCGGCGCGGTGCTCGATCTTGACGCCCAGGGCGCGAAAGACGCCCATCGTCGAGCGGCAATCGGCCCCGAGCAAGGGGTTGACGACGTAGCTGGTACCGTTGGCCATCGCCGCGAAGATCACCGAGCGGTGAGTCACCGACTTGTCGGGAGGGCAGGTGAAAACGCCAGTAATGGTCGCGTCGCGGCCCTTCGCCAAAGGCGAAATGGTTAAAAATGGTCGCTCACTCACTGCAGGGACTTTCCGTGAATCAGGCGGCCGTCGCCCACCGAGCCGAGGCGCATGAATTTGTCCATGCGGTGTTCGCGTAGCTGCTCCGGCGACAACTTGCTGAGACTGGCCAAATCTTTGATCAAGACTTCGCGTAGGCGCATCGCGGTCGCCTCGACGCTGCGGTGCGCTCCGCCTTCTGGCTCTTCGATGATCGAATCGATGACGCCGAATTCCAAAGCATGGCCAGCGGTCAACTTCAGCGCTTCGGCAGCTTGCGCGGCGTTGGCGGCGTCTTTCATCAAAATCGAAGCGCAGCCCTCCGGCGAAATCACGGAGTAAATCGAGTTGCGCATCATGTGCACCCGATTCGCCACGCCGATCGCTAGCGCGCCGCCCGAGCCGCCCTCGCCGACGACGAAGGTCACGATCGGCACGTTCAGGCGTGACATGACCATGATATTTTTCGCGATCGCTTCGGATTGGCCGCGTTCTTCCGCTCCGATGCCGGGATAAGCGCCAGGTGTATCAATAAAGGTAATGATCGGCATGCTGAAGCGTTCGGCCATATTCATGATTCGCAAGGCTTTGCGGTAGCCTTCTGGGCGTGGCATACCGAAATTGCGGACGATGTTGTCTTTCGTACCTCGACCTTTTTGATGGCCGATAACTACTACAGAGCGGCCTTCGAAGGTCGCGATGCCGGCGACCATGGCTTTGTCGTCGAGAAAGTTGCGGTCGCCGTGGAGCTCAACGAAATCCGAGAAGAGGCAGCCGATCAGCTCAAGCGTGTTCGGGCGCCGCGGATGGCGTGACAACTGCGCGGTCTCATAGGCCGAAAGGCGTGAGAACATCTCCTTACGGAGCTTTTGGGCCTTGTCTTCAAGTTCGTGGATTTCGTCATCGAGGTTGACCGCTTGAACGGTCGCCATTCGGCGCAATTCGTCGATCTTGAGCTCGAGATCGGCGATCGGCTTTTCGAGCGGAATGTATTCCATTAGAGGACCGCGCTTGGCTGAAGGTGCTTCTTCCGGTGGCCTAAGGTTTCTCGGGGGCCGGTATGCTGTCAAGCGGGGTCGAATAAGTTGCCAAGATCGTTCGGTTCTTGTTAAACTAAGAACCAGGACCACAGACGAGAAAGGGCAGGCAATGGTCAAGTCAGAACTCATCGAGAACCTGGCGGAACGAGCGGACATCACACTTGCCAAGGCCGAAGAAATCGTCGACCTGTTTTTTGATGCCGTGACCGAGACGCTTTGCAGCGGTCACCGCGTGGAAATTCGGGGATTTGGCGCCTTCACGGTCCGTGAGTACAAAGCTTACGAGGGCCGTAACCCGAAGACCGGCGAGAAGATTACCGTGCCTCCGAAGCGCTTGCCGTTTTGGAAAACCGGTATGGAGCTAAAGCAGCGCGTCGACTCCGCCTTCTTGGGCGGCGGCAAGGGCAAATAAGCCGGCTGGTTGCGTCGTGCCCTTGACAAACGTCGTTTATGGGCACATTTAAGCGTGGCGCAACCACGGAGTCCGACTGTGCCTATTTTCGAATATCAGTGTCAAGCATGCGGCGGCGTTCAGGAAGTCATGCAGAAGCGGGACGACCCCGCTCCTGCTGACTGCACTGCTTGTCATTCTGGTCCCTTAGCGAAGATGCTGAGCCGCACGGCTTTCATCTTGAAGGGCAACGGCTGGTACGTGACCGATTTTCGCGGCGGGAAGAAGCCTTCCGAGTCGGAAGGTTCGTCCGGCAGTGGCGGTACGTCCGGCGGGGGAGACGAAGGCAAGGCCAAGAGCGACGGCGCCGCGCCGGCTGCTGCCGCCCCAGCGTCTTCCCCGGCGACTTCAGGGTCCAGCGACGGCGGTTCGACGCCGAAGGCTAGCAGCACTCCAGCCGCGTCGACCTAAGGCCCCTGTAATTTCAGCTGTTTAGTTTAAAAACATTGAAATCTTTTAAAATTGCATTAGAATCCCGTTGAATCTTTAATATTCATCGGGGTTTTTGCTTTGCGTTTGCTTGCCCCTCTCTTAGTCACTGCCATGATCACCGCCTGCGGTTCGACGCGAGCGCCGTGGCAACATGCGCCGAAAGCCAAGGAGTCCGGACCTGAGACGGTCGTCGCTCCGCCTCCGGCGGAAAAACCGAAGGCCGACGTACGCGGTATTTCCGTGCTCGACGAGGAACTTCCCGGCGGCGACGCAGCCCTAAGCAACCTTTCCGAGATCATGAAAAACCTCGGCCTGGCCCCTTTTCATCAACTCGGCCACCGCGGCCAAGGCCTCACTGTCGCCGTCCTGGACAATGGCTTTGCCGGCCTGAACCGCAGCCTCGGCAAACGTTTGCCTCCCGACGCGACGCTCGGGACGACTACCGGCATCGACATGCAGGCGACAAACCACGGGTTGAAACTCGCGGAAATCGTCTATGCGCTGGCAACCGGGAGTGCCGCCTACGATGCGGCCTTGCCGGGGCCAAAAATGCTGCTTTTGAACAGCAACGGCTTCACCAACTTCAAAGCGGCCATCGAC